>NZ_KI914968.1:0-7466 GCF_000520575.1 Arthrobacter sp. I3 | reverse complement strand
CGTTGCGCAATCCGACGTGGTCGCCGTCGCTGTGCCCGGCAAGGACGGAGCGGAGCTGGTCCGGGTCCATGCCCACGCCGTCGTCCTCGATCGTCACCTCCGCGAACGCCCCCGAGTCGTTCGCCGTGATGGAGATGTGCCCCGGGCCCTCCTTGGCCTCAAGGCCGTGCCGGACCGCGTTTTCCACCAGCGGCTGCAGGCTCAGGAAGGGAATCACCGTGCTCAGGACCTCCGGAGCGATCCGCAGGCTGACCTGCACGCGGTCGCCAAAGCGGGCCCGTTCCAGGAGCAGGTAGCGGTCGATGCAGCGCAGTTCCTCGGCCAGGGTGGTGAAGTCGCCGTGGCGGCGGAAGGAGTAGCGGGTGAAATCGGCGAACTCCACCACGAGCTCGCGCGCCCGGACCGGATCCGTGTTGATGAAGGAGGCGATCGCGTTCAGCGAGTTGTAAATGAAGTGCGGGCTGATCTGGGCGCGGAGGGCCCGGACTTCCGCCTCCATCAGGAGGGTGCGGGAGGCGTCGAGCTCGGCGAGTTCCACCTGGGTGGCCACCCAGTCAGCCACCTCGCCGGTGGCGCGGACCAGTCCGGCGCCGGCGGCCGGCGCGAAGGCGGCCACCACGCCCACCACACGCGCGCCGGTTTTGATCGGGGCGATCACGACGGCGCGCTCCACCTCCGGCGCCAGCGTCACGCCGCCGTCGCCGGCGGCCAGGAGCTGGAGTTCGCCCGCCGGAATGACGGCGAGGTGGCCGCCGTCGAACACTTTAGACGCGAGCCCCATCAGGGCAGGTCTGAGTTCCTCGCCGGCGCCGTCCCACGCGAGCACACCGGTTGTATCCGTGATGGCCAGGGCGTCACAGCCCAGGAGGCTGCGCAGCTGTTTGCTGGCCTTGGCCGCGCCGGCCGGGTTCAGGCCGGTCCTCAGGTGCTGGCCGGCACGGGATGCGGCATGCAGCGTCTGGTAGGTGGCCCGCTCCGCATCGGTGCCGAGATCGCGGAAGGACCGGAGGACCTTGAGTCCCACGGCGACGACGGCAGCGATCGCCAGGGCAATCACCGCGACTGCGGCGGCGGTGAGCAGGGGAGAATCCGGCATGGTGCCAGCCTACCGCCGGGGTTCCTTTCGGCGGCCCGGGGCGCCGTTTGGCGCAGCGTCGGGACCGCTGAGCGACGCAGGCCGCCCCGGCTGTGGCAGGTAACACGCGTCACAGTGCACAGTGATTGCAGTCACATCGGCAGGATGGGTTGCAGGGTGCGTCCCACGCAGACCACGGCAGCCGGTGTGGACTCACCAGTCTCAATGAGGAGGAACCGATGGGTCACGACGCCCAAGAAACGGACGCTGCGGCGGCCGTGGACTTCAAGGAAGTCCAGTCGACGGAGCAGTTCCAGGAACTGCGCAAACGTCACCGCAGCTTTGTCTTCCCGCTCTCCATTGCCTTTCTGCTCTGGTACTTCGCCTATGTCCTGCTGGCCGACTACGCGGTGGGATTCATGTCGATCAAGGTCTGGGGCAACATCAACGTCGGCCTGATCCTGGGCCTGCTGCAGTTCGTCTCCACGTTCGCGATCACCGGCTGGTACGTCAGCTATTCGAACCGCAAGCTGGACCCCATTGCCTCCGAGATCCGCCAGGAAATCGAGGGGCACGAATTCGACAAGCACGGCAACCCGGTTGGGGGGACAGCAAAATGACACTCATGGTTCCCGCAGTGAACGTTGCGGATCTCAAGGACACCACCCTGCTGAACATGGGCATCTTCGCCCTCTTCGTCGCGATCACCATGGTCATCGTGATCAGGGCCAGCCGCAACAACAAGACGGCAGCCGACTACTACGCCGCCGGACGTTCCTTCACAGGCCCGCAGAACGGCACCGCCATCGCCGGCGACTACCTCTCCGCAGCGTCCTTCCTCGGCATCACCGGAGCCATCGCCATCAACGGCTACGACGGCTTCATGTACTCCATCGGCTTCCTCGTCGCCTGGCTCGTCGCCTTGCTGCTCGTCGCCGAACTGCTCCGCAACACCGGCAAGTTCACCATGGCCGATGTCCTCTCCTTCCGGCTCAAGCAGCGCCCCGTGCGCATCGCGGCGGCCATCTCCACGCTGGCCGTCTGCTTCTTCTACCTGCTGGCGCAGATGGCCGGTGCCGGCAGCCTCATCTCGCTGCTCCTGGGTATCAGCGACTGGGGCGGACAAGCCCTGGTGATCATCGTCGTCGGCGCCCTGATGATCATGTACGTCCTGATCGGCGGTATGAAGGGCACCACCTGGGTGCAGATCATCAAGGCCATGCTCCTGATCGCCGGAGCCGCTGTCATGACCTTCTGGGTCCTCGCGATCTACGGCTTCAACCTCTCGGACCTGCTGGGCGGCGCGGTGGAAACCTCGGGCAACCCGAACCTGCTCAACCCGGGACTGCAGTACGGCAAGACCGAGACCTCCAAGATCGACTTCCTGTCCCTCGGCCTGGCCCTGGTACTCGGCACCGCAGCCCTGCCGCACGTGTTGATGCGTTTCTACACGGTTCCGACCGCAAAGGAAGCCCGAAAGTCCGTGGTGTGGTCCATCTGGCTCATCGGCATCTTCTACCTGTTCACCCTGGTCCTGGGCTACGGCGCAGCTGCGCTGGTGGGAGCCGACACCATCAAGGCCGCCCCGGGCGGCGTCAACTCGGCCGCGCCGCTGCTCGCCTTCCACCTCGGCGGTCCGCTGCTCCTGGGCTTCATCTCGGCGGTGGCCTTCGCGACCATCCTGGCCGTCGTCGCCGGCCTGACGATCACCGCGGCGGCATCCTTCGCACACGACATCTACGCCAGCGTCATCGCCAAGGGGAAGGCCGACGCCGCCACCGAGGTCAAGGTCGCCCGCCGCACCGTGGTGGTGATCGGGCTGCTGGCCATCGCCGGCGGCATCTTCGCCAACGGACAAAATGTTGCGTTCCTCGTGGCGCTCGCCTTCGCCGTGGCTGCCTCCGCCAACCTTCCGACCATCCTCTACTCGCTGTTCTGGCGCCGGTTCACCACCCAGGGAGCCCTGTGGAGCATGTACGGCGGATTGTCCGCGGCCATCATCCTGATTGCGCTCTCCCCGGTGGTTTCCGGGGCCAAGACGTCGATGATCCCCGGCGCCAACTTCGCCATCTTCCCGCTGAGCAACCCGGGCATCGTTTCCATCCCGCTCGCGTTCTTCCTGGGCTGGCTGGGCACCGTCCTGGACAAGCGGAAGGAAGACGCCACAAAGCAGGCCGAAATGGAGGTCCGTTCCCTGACCGGGGTGGGCGCCGAAAAGGCTACCAACCACTAGGAAGGCCGCACCAACAGAGAAGCTCCCGTGCAGCAGCGTGGGAGCTTCTCTGTTGGATGGGCGCCAGCTTGGACTGAGTTTTCCGAGGTCAGCGCTGGGGCCTCAGCCGAATGTTCACCATCTTCAGTTCATCGTGGCCCTCGAAGCGGTAGACCAGCTCCACGCTTTTCGTGTCGCAGTCGATCGTTCCGGCGACGTCGGCGGCGTTGGAGCCGTTGTTGGAGCTGACGTTGAGGGTTGAAAAGTTCGGTTTACAGCTGCCGTCAAGCTCCAGGCTCTGCACGCCCGCGGCGAACTCTTCCGGGGAAATCTTCCGCATGAGGGCCGGATCCAGGTACTTCTCGTAGGCGGTGCTGACCTCGCCGGCGATGATCAGCTTCGTGAAATCGTCCGCGATGCCCCGTGCCTGGTTGGTGGCTCCGCCCACCACGTTGAGCAGGACGACGACGCCGGCACTCACCAGCAGGAGCACACCGCCGACGATCCCGAGGACAATCCACAGGGCCTTGCGGCTCTTTTTCGGGGGCGGCTGGGCGGCGCCGCCGTAGTAGGGCGGCGGCTGCCCCGGCCCGCCGTAGTACGGAGGTGCGCCGCCGCCAGGTGGCGGGTAGCTGGGTGCCGCGCCGGTCGCGGGTGGCGGGTAGCTGGGCGCCGCGTAGTTGGGCGCCGCGGCGTCGGCGGGGGGCCCGGGCGGCGGGGCGTAGTACGGAACGGGCGGCTGGCCGGGCGCCGGGTGGCCGGCTGCAGGCTCATGCCCGGGCTGCGGCGGTACCGGGCGGTGTGGTTCCTCGGGACTGCTCACGGTTCAAGCCTTTCCGGCAGTCCAGACAAGCCACTGCCTGTTGCACTGGGCCGCGTGCGCGGACCCAAGGACTCAGGGGGACCCAACGGACACAGCCTAGCGCCGCGGCCGCCCACGGCACAGATGAAAAGCGGATCAGTTATCGGCGGATCCGCGCTCCAGCAGGGGCTGGATCCGGAACGGGATCAGCTCGCCCATCGCCAGTGCGGTATCGGTCCGGTCCACGCCGTCGCACGCCAGTATCTTGCCGTTGATCCGGAACAGGTCCTCGGCGTCGAGCGCCACCACCCGCAGGAGCAGATCGGCCGAGCCCGTCAGGCCGTAGCCCTCCAGGATTTCCGGAATCCCGGCGAGCTCGACGGCGAGGGGTCCGAGCTTCTGCTGCTGGACGTGGACGGAGATGAAAGCCATCAGCGGGTATCCCAGGGACACCGGGTTGATCCGCCGCTCGAAGGAGAGGAACACGTGCTTCTTCTCCAGCTGGGCCATCCTGGCCTGCACCGTATTGCGCGAGAGTCCGAGCTTCTGGGCGAGGGCAACCACGGTCCGCCGGGGGTCCCGCGCCATGGCCGAAAGCAGGCGGGTGTCAGTGCCATCCAAGGTTTGCATAATGCGCAAGATTAGCACGGTTGACGGACGCCAAACAGGGCATAATGCTCAATATTTTTGCGGGTGGTTGTACCCGATGAGCATTGTGAGTAGGGTCACAATTATCCGGGGCAACGGCGCCCGGGCGGCTGGCGCGCCGCGGGATCACGAGTCCTGCGAGTTCCGGTCAGACGACGTCAGAAGGTGCGGACAACAGTGTTTACCGACGACGCGGGCAAGGGCGGCATTGCCGCCGGGGGCCCCGGAAACAGTGAAAATTCTATGAGGCGGACGGGCGGCGACCTCGTCCAGCTCATCACCCCGGCGGGCGAGCGCATCAGCCATCCCGAGTTCGATCCCTGGCTCCAGGACGTCAGCGATGAGCAGCTCTGCGCGCTCTATGAGGACATGGTGGTCATCCGCCGGATCGATGCCGAAGCCACGGCCCTCCAGCGGCAGGGCGAACTGGCTCTGTGGCCGCCACTGCTCGGCCAGGAAGCATCCCAGATCGGCTCGGCCCGCGCCCTCCGCGAGGACGACTTTGTCTTCCCCAGCTACCGCGACAACGGCGTCGCCTACTGCCGGGGAGTGAAGCCGGAGGATCTCGTCCGTGCCTGGCGTGGCAACGCCTCCGCCGGCTGGGACCCGTTCACCGTCAACGTTGCCACCCAGCAGATCATCATCGGCGCGCAGAGCCTGCACGCCACGGGCTACGCCATGGGCATCCAGAACGACGGCGCCGACTGTGTCGCCGTCGCCTACTTCGGCGACGGCGCCACGAGCGAAGGCGACGTCAACGAAGCCATGGTCTTCGCCGCGAGCTTTCAGGCGCCTGTCGTCTTCATCTGCCAGAACAACCACTGGGCCATTTCCGAACCCGTCCGGCTGCAGTCGCACATCCAGCTCGCGGACCGCGCCTCAGGCTTCGGCATCCCCAGCATGCGGGTCGACGGCAATGATGTCCTCGCCGTCATGGCAGCCACCCGCATTGCCCTGGACCGCGCCCGGCGCGGCGGCGGCCCCACCTTCATCGAGGCCGTGACCTACCGGATGGGCCCGCACACGACGGCGGACGACCCCACCCGCTACCGGGATGCCAACGAACTCGAGGACTGGGCCGCCAAGGACCCGATCAGCCGGATGAAGTCGCTGCTCGAGCGCAAGGGACTGCTGACCGCGGACCTTGAGGCCGACGTCGCCGCGCAAGCTGACGCAGTGGCCAAGGAACTCCGGGCCGGGACCATCAACATGCCCGAGCCGCAGCCGCTGGATATCTTCAAACACGTGTACAGCACGCCCAACTCCTGGCTGGACCGCCAGCAGGAGCACTACTCCCGTTACCTGGCTTCCTTCGGCGATCCCGCAGAAGCCGCTTCTGAAGAAGGTGCACGCTGATGACGCAGATGACCTTTGCCCGAGCCATCAATTCGGGCCTGCGCAAGTCCCTCGAAAACGATCCCAAGGTGGTCCTGATGGGCGAGGACATCGGCGCCCTTGGCGGTGTCTTCCGTGTCACGGACGGGCTGCAGAAAGACTTTGGGAAGCACCGCGTCGTGGACACCCCGCTCGCCGAGTCCGGCATCATGGGTACCGCCGTCGGCCTGGCATACCGCGGCTACCGTCCGGTGGTGGAGATCCAGTTCGACGGGTTCATCTACCCGGCGTTCGACCAGATCGTCAGCCAGGTCGCCAAGATGCACTACCGCACCCAGGGCGCCGTCAAGATGCCCATCACCATCCGCGTCCCGTTCGGCGGCGGCATCGGCTCGCCGGAGCACCACTCGGAATCGCCCGAGGCCTACTTCACGCACACCTCGGGGCTGCGCGTGATCAGCGTGTCCAACCCCCAGGACGCCTACACCATGATCCAGCAGGCCATCGCCTCCGATGATCCCGTCCTGTACTTCGAGCCCAAGCGGCGCTACCACGACAAGGGCGAGGTGGACGAGAGTGTCGACTTGAGCTCTGCCCTGTCCATGGAAAAGGCCCGCGTTGTCACCGAGGGCTCGGACGTCACGCTCGTGGCCTACGGCCCGCTCGTCAAGACCGCCCGCGACGCCGCCCTGGCGGCCGCCGACGAAGGCATCTCGGTTGAGGTCATCGACCTGCGCTCGCTGGCACCACTGGACTTCGCCACCCTTGAGGCCTCCGTCCGCAAGACCGGCCGTCTGGTCATCACGCACGAGGCCAGCCAGTCCGGCGGCCTCGGCGCCGAAGTCGCCGCGAGCATCACCGAGCGCTGCTTCTACCACCTCGAGGCCGCTCCCGTCCGCGTGACCGGCTTCGATGTTCCCTACCCTTACTCCAAGCTGGAAATGCACCACCTGCCGGGCCTTGACAGGATTCTCGACGGCGTCGACCGTGCCCTCGGCCGCCCCAACTCCCTTAGCGGGCTGGAAGGATGAGCGCCACCATGATCAAGGAATTCAGGCTCCCGGACCTGGGCGAGGGACTGACGGAATCGGAAATCGTCGCCTGGAGGGTCGCGGTAGGGGACACCGTCACCCTCAACCAGATCATCGCCGAGGTAGAGACGGCCAAGGCCGTCGTCGAGCTGCCCTCGCCGTTTGCCGGCGTTGTCGCGGCCCTGCACGAACAGCCCGGCACCGTTGTTGAGGTCGGGAAGCCGATCGTCTCCTTCGAGATCGAGGGCGACGACGGCGCCGCCGGTTCCGCCGGTGCCGGTGCGGACGGGGCCGCGGCAGGCAAGCGTGAGCCGAACCTTGTGGGCTATGGCGCCGTCCTGGAGGCCTCCGGCCGTCCGGCCC
>NZ_AZSB01000505.1:0-11894 GCF_000520575.1 Arthrobacter sp. I3 | reverse complement strand
TTCGCGATGCTCGGCGGCCAGCCACTCGGAGGGCTCCTCGCCTCGCTTCTTGAGGTCGCGGAGTACAGCGCGATCAGTGGACCAGTTCAGTTCATCGTTCCTGCTCCACGGCGTCTCAACCACGGCGGGCAATTCCTCTTTCGCCATCGTCTAGGCCGATGCCAGGATCGGCTGCGGCGCCTGCTGGCCGAGGGTGTGTGCCGAGGCTTTGCGCTGCCAATCCTGAATGATTCGCATGACGTCAGCTGCGCTGCCCTCAAAGCTGGCGCGGGCACCGTGCGGCCCGTATTCGATGAAGACCACGCCAGTGGTCCTGTCGTCTTCGACCTCATCCTGTACTGCGTGAATGCTGCTCAAGGAGATGTATGTGCCGCCGAAATCTACAAGATCAATCATGGCTTTGTCCCTTTCTGGACTTCTAGGCCGGCGCGGTGGGGCAGTTCTCATTGCCCCACCTGCCGCCTAATAACAACCGGTCAAGCCGGCGATTCGTTGGGTACCGCATATTCGTTAGTTCCTATTCAGTTGGCTATTCAGTTATTCAGCTGGCGACTTGCTGCCGCTTCGGGCTGATGAATCAACTATTGCATGACTAGCGCTACTAGCGCAACTAGGCAGCGAAGGTTAATCCCTGAGACGGCTGTTTAGTAGCGCTACTTCCGCGTAAAGTAGCGGTTCATGGAAGCTAAAAAGATTTCAGAGCTGATAGAGAGGACCGGCGTCACGCGGCAAAAGGTTGCCGAGTCGCTGGGTGTATCAGTGGCTATGCTTCGCAAGTACGAGCATGGCTATGCACCGATGCCCGATGCCCGTCGCGCCATACTAGAAAAGCTGGCAGGCGGAGCTGGGGTGTCGTCAGGATCGCTAGGTGCCGGCAAGTCGGCGGCAGTTGTGCTCGCCGACATTCCCTTCTCTGCGCTTGTCGAAGAGGTTGCGAGGCGCACTCGAACTGGACAGGTGAAAGAGACGGGCTCAAGTGGCAAGGGTGCAAGGCGACCATTGCGGGCCGTGGCTTTCACTGATGTGACAGACGCTTAGACGCAAGCCACACGCAACCGCATTCCAATTGATCAAGAGGCCAGGTAGCTACGCACCTGGCCTCTTGTCATGCATGCGGTCAGGCTCAGGGCTGTAGCTGGCTGTCTAATGGCATGCACACGAGCAGAGCGGCGCCGGCATGAGGAGCTCATGGTATGGCTCCCAGTCCTCATATGCTGGCCGCTTAGCGGGCGCCAGTAGCTCGTCTAGCATCTTGCCGACGGCCTCTGCGTCTATCTTCACCATGCCCGCACACTAAGGCGCAGGGCCGACAGCGAGGGCTTGGCTGCGTCGCCAGGTGAAGGGGTGGGGGGTGCCCCTCGGCCGTGCTTTTCCCTCTTCCCGGGAGTCACAGCGGCTGAGGTAGCTCTCGGGTTGTCAGGTCCACGAACCCGACACAGCTAGCGGTTGCTATGCCAGCAGAGGAGCCCCGAAGGGCTCCCCGCTGACTGATTGCTACCGATTCCAGACCATGGGCAGCTGATGCGTGATCGCAAATCCAACCTCAGCCAACGAGCGCGGCGTGCCGTTGGGCTTGTACCACTGGCCCGCCGGTGCCGCCCTGCGTGCAGCGGTGTTCCTCGTGTGCTGCTCCTGGTCGACTTCCGTTAGGTGACTGGGACGCACACAGCGCTTCCTCTTCGGGTCGTTGTCCCAGTCTGTGCAGCCGTGGTCAAGCTGGACCTCGGGCGTAAGCACCCTGCCAGTCAACTGCTCATAGAGCCAACGGTGAGCCCTGACCTCACCCCGGCCCTGTCCAAGGTTGAACTTGGCATAGCCGTCGCCATTGACGATGCCGGCATAAATCCAGCAGCCCACCTCATCGTCGGCGGTCAGGTGGCGGGCGAACTTGTCTAGCTTGGCTTCATCACGCGGCCCGCGCATGTTGGCCACGACGGCTACGCCGTGGCGCCGGAAGTTTGAGTAATGGCTTCCGCAATAACCCAGCGTCTTGGCATCCCTCGAGCATCCTTCGACCGAGCACGGCGGCTTTGGCTTCGCTGGCGCTTTGGGCTTCAACTCCGTTGAGCCCGTTGTGATCTGGCGGTTGTAGTGCAGGCGGCAGAGGCCGGTAGCGTGGTGCGGCCGGTCGCACTCGGCCACGCTGCACCCCTTTACGAAGCCCAGCGGCGCAAGCTCGGCATTCCGCTGCCGTCGCGCCGACTCGTAGTGTGTCCGGCAGAGCGTGTGGAACACGCCAGTGCGGGGCCTGTCGCATCCGTCGGCGGTGCATGTGGTGGCGGTCCAGTCGGTCGGTACGTACATGGGGCAGTCCCTTGGGTCGTGGTGTTCTAGCGTCGAGCCCGCTAGGGGCCTTGAGGCAGTCGACATCCCCGGCGGTGCGGTTCGCCTGCTGAACCACGGATGCGGTTCAATGGCGCAATGGCACCAATCGAGCTCGCAAAACCGTCGCTGATGTCCCTGCGTATAGAAATGAGGTGGAAGGGGAAGAGCCTTGCAACAGGTACGGGCTTTGTCGTTACGCATGAAGACCAGCCGTATTTGATCACTAATTGGCACAACTTAGCCGGGCGTAATCCTGAAACCAACGACGTACTGTCTAGCCACGGAGTGACACCTGACCAAGTAGTGATCCTGCACAATAGGGCGGGCGCTATTGGCACTTGGGAACACAGGTCCGAGTCGGTGGTGGATGAGAACGAAAACGCTCTGTGGCTTGAGCATCCGGTGGGTGGACGTGCTGTGGATGTTGTCGCCCTGCCGCTGACCCAAACTGACGGTGTTGACCTGTATTCCTACTCCCTTGAGGAAGGCCCGAATGCACCCTTGTTGAGTCCCTCAACCAACGTGAACATAATCGGGTTTCCGTTCGGCAGAGCTTCCGCCGGGGGGATCGGCATCTGGGCTCGGGGAACCATAGCGTCCGAACCGTACGTGGACTATGGAGACTGGCCGCGCTTCCTTATTGATAGCAGAACTAGGAAGGGGCAGTCTGGATCGCCTGTTGTCTTTTATAATCCAAAGTTCCAGCCGATTACGCTCAAGACCGGAAACAGCATTACTTACACTGCACCAATCATGGAATTGCTGGGCGTTTACTCCGGGAGAATTAGCGAAGAGTCGGACATCGGCATGGTGTGGAAAACCGTCGTTGTGCAGGAAATCCTGGCAGCCGCAAGATAGGCGAATCAATGGGGTTGCCGCCGGGCGGCCTTACCTCTCAGGTGGATTCGAGCTCTTGCCAGGTCACCGTCCCGTCCGACCACAGCAGTAGTGACACGGAAACAGTTGCCCATTCATTCCGCTCTTCACGGAGTCGAAGCTGTTCAACAATACTTTTCACTCGGCAATCCTCTCTTTGTTCGTCATGAGGTGGTTGCACGCGGCCCCCGGGGGGGCCGCGCTGGTAATGCTGGGCTACAGCGCTGACACGTCGATCCGCGTCGTGTTGCGCTCCTGCATGGCACGCAGGTCTGCCTTGTACTTGGCGTCCCGCTCGGCGTCGGCCGCTTCCTTGGCCCGCCGGGCGGCTCGTGCAGGCTCCCGCAGCTCTTCCGTGACGGTGAAGGCGGCAACCTTGCCCACCGCCTCAAGCCGCGCCGTGATGTTGATGAAGTCCACGAGCTGCGCGCCGTTGACGGACAGCGTCGGTGCCTGCGTGGCACCCGATACCTGTAGGCCCTGGCCCAGGGCTCCGGCCTCGTTCAGCGCCTTGGCTTCGGCCAGTGCCGCTGCGTTCGCCTCGTTGCCAGCGGTAAGCGTGGCTCCCAGCTTGCGGAGGATTGCGGCCACGGCAGTGCTGGCGTCTTCCACCAGAGAGTCAACAGCTGTGGTGGAGAGAATCGCCTTGTCAGCCTTCAGCGTCTCGGCGCGCAGCCGGAAGCCTGCCTGACGGTTGGCATCGGCGGCGCTGGCAAGGTTCACCTTCAGCGCGGCAACCCGTGATGCGCGCAGGTCAAGCTCAGACCGCAGCACCGCGACGTCGTGAGCCACGGCCACGGCTTCGCCGGCCGCGTCAGCGGCAAGGACGTTGGAAAGTTCAGCGGAGGTTTCTGCATGGGCGGCGGTGGCGACTCCCAGGCGCCGGCTGACGGCTTCGAGATCGGCAGCGGTTGCAGTAGCAGCAGCCTTGGCGGCGGTCAGGTTTGAGGCAGTCATGATGAAGTCTTTCTGTAGGTGATTACCGCTGACGGGCTGACGCCCTCAGCGGTAAGAAATGGTTATGGGATGGCGTGCACGTCTGAATCAGGTACGGGCTTTCGGCTGGCGCCGACGCCCTTTCTGCTAGCGGTGCAATAGTGTCGCCGGTTCACAGGGCAACGAATCGGCAATCCGGACCCCTGAAGGGCCGGGACAGCCGCCGTGTTGATGGGCGAGATTGCGAGCAGGTTGCTACGTAGCTCCGCAGTGCCCCTGTTCTTCACCTCTCCGCTGAACCGGCGGAGCCGTGTTCAGCGGAAGCTGCTTATATAGAAGGACATTTTTAGAACGGCGGGTGAGTGTCTCCCCACGGCGCATTCCTGCCGTCAAGGGAGGCGTCCGCAGACCACCACTCCAGTTCCGCGTCAGTCCAGAAGTGGCCCTGAAGCGGCCTGCCCCAGGCGGCCCACTCGGGGAGGCCGGCACTGGAGCCCGGCACTGTGGCCAGATGAACGCTGGACGCATTGAACCGCTGCTTGCTGGCCAGTAGTGCAGCAGCCCTTGCCCGCTCCCAATGGCGGGTGACGGTCTTAGTCGTCTGCCCGGTGTCGGCAGCGATCGTCTCCCGATCGACAGACGTGAGGCCGTCAGGGTTGACCGTGTCTAGCATTGCGGTCATCGTGCGCTTCTCGGACGGTCGCAACTTCGCTGCAGCCACTGCCGTTTGGTACGTGTCCTTTTGGAAGTACGGCAACGCACGCCGCGCCGCCGCCTCTCGCACTTGGCGCAGTGCGTAGGCGGCGGCGTCCTCAGTAGCGCTCTGCACTAGGCGTGCACGCCCCGTTTGGCGTCAGCCCGCAAGTCAGCAGCCCGCTTGCCAGCCGCGCGGCGGGCATTCCTGGCTTCGACTTCGGCGCGCGTCTCGTAGCTGCTGACGGTGCGTTCCACTGCTGACGTAGGCAGGGGCAGCTCGAGCGGGAACCCGGCGTTAGGTCCGGTCCGGATGCGCTCGCCGACAAAACCCAACCGGGCCAGCGTTGTCAGGTGAACGCCTGCAGCGTGATTCGGCAGGCGCAGCTCGTTGCGCATCTGTTGCCACGTGCGCAGCACAGTGGTTCCCCCATGCAGATTGTTTGCCAGCCACTCACCTACGCGATTGTCCCCGGCGCTGAGACCGGGGGTGGTGCGCAGGGTGGCCAGCCATCGTGCTTTGAACACATTGACGCGCCCGGTTTGGGTGCTGGCGTCGTCGGTTTGGTCGGGAATCGTGGTCACGCGTACTCCTTGGGGGTTGAGTGGTGTCATTCGTGCTATTTGGCGTAGGCGTAGGCGAGCCAGGCCACGCCCGTGAGGGCAGTACTGGTCGGCGCCGTGCTGGCCGTCGTGAGCCCCGCCGCGCCGTTGGCTGCTAGCGCTGGCGGCAGGGACATGGCGTTGCTGTTCCCCGTCACGCCGCGCAGTGAGGTGCATGCTGTCGCCACTTCGCAGATGGCGGCGTAGTAGGTCCCGTCCGCCGGGACCGTGTACGCGCTCGACAGGTTGAGGGTCAGAGCCACGCCCGCAGCCCAGCCTGTTGTGTCGTCCGCCGTGACGCGGAGCTTGTTCCCAGCACCGTCGTAGAGTGCGAACCAGCGGCCCGTGAGGGTAGTAGCGCCCGTGCCGCACAGGAAGGTCAGCGACGTCACGACGGTGCCCTTCGGAAGCCAGAGAGCGTTGAGGCGCAACGTGCCCGAGGTTAGCGGGGACAGGACTGTTGATGAGATGATGCGCCGGTCCAAGGTGGACGCTATCGCTCCGGCTGGTTCGTACCTGTTTGCAATGGCGTTCATCTGTGCCCGTTGCACCGTGGTGGAGGCCTGCCGTGGCGGCGACACCGGGGGAGCGACGTACCTGTTTTCCGGCAGCGCATCCACCATGGTCATGTCCACGGTGAGGACACCGATATAGGCCGCTTCCTGATCGGCCTCAGACAGGTTCGTCGGAGACAGGATCATGCGGAGTTTGTTGGCCGGTGCAAACGCGTCATAGGTCGGTGCCCATGAGCCCTGGTTGAATCCGTAGAGCGGAACGGGCGTCCCGATGGTGGGCGATACCCGCAGCGAGTAGGTGTTTACCCCTTGTCCGTAGAGGGCGTAGGTTTTGCCGGTGGTGGTGGAGTACAGGCCGGGCCGGCCCATGGCAGACGGGGTGTTCAGTACTACATCGTTGACCCATGCGGTGCCGGTCCAGTAGATGTGATTCAGGGTCCTGGCGCCGCTGATGCCGAGCCGCAAAATGGCGTGGGGGTTGCCAGATGAGTCAATGGACGTGCCCTGCTGGTTAATGAGCCCCGCGGGGGCTCCTGCCACGATGATCGGCGCCATGTTGCTCGGCGGGATCGGCAGGGCCTGGGTTGCGCCCCCGGCCGTCTTCCAGGTCACGCCGTCATCGGTTGAGCACACATAGCCTAAGTCGTGGTTGGTGGTTTCGTCGGGGGTGTCGCGCCACATGTAGAAAACGTGGAGCTTGCCGCCCGCGTAGCCGATCCGGTTGATGTAGGCGCACTGGTTGGGGTTCACCGCGGGGAGCGTGCCGACGAACAGTTGCGCCACCCGTGCCCACGTTTTCGTCGCCTTTGAGTAGCGGTTGATGTAGTGGTTGCCGTCGCCGGAGCCGTCACCATTGCGCCAGAAAAACAGGAGGTCTCCAGAGGTGAGCCGCACGAACTGCGGGTAAGTGACCTTGTCCTCATTGGCTCCGGTCATGCCGGGCGAAACCCACGATGACACGTCGTAGGGGGTCGCCGAACGAATGTACTGGAGTGGGTCAACGTGGTGGTTGCCGGATACGTGAATGTACCCGTCGCCGTCCACCGCGACAACCATGCTGCGGTGGCCGTCAATGATCTTGATTTTCGTCAAGGTCGAACCGGTCGCCCCCGCCAGTGAGAACGTGTCCCACGTTCCAACTTCCGGCTTCTTCACCGCGATGCGCGGCTCAAGGTTCGCGTCCCAGTAGACCGCGTAGGAGTTGCCGTTCGGCGCAGTCGTGATCGCGTCCTGCGTGATCGTGGACGTGTTGGCCCCAGCGAAACCAGCGGCGGCGAACGGGAACTGTTCGAAGCTGATCGGCTGGGATGCCGGGGCATTGACTGCGCCAGGCGCAACGTAGACCGGCAGGTTCGCTTCTGGCACCTTGGAGTCGGGTCCGAGGGGGGCGACTCCGTCTGCTGCGTTCTTTTCGGAGGCATCGAGCTTGCCGGATGCGGAGTTGTCAGCGATGGCCTTCACGGCGGTGTTCGTTGCCGTGCCGGCGGTGTTGACCTTCGCCGCAGCAGCAGCGTCAAGGGCCGCCTGGGACTGGTAGATACCAACGGCATCGTCCGTGCTGAGCTTGTTGGCCGTGGCGTCAGCCACGAGGCCGGTCACTTCGATAGCCGTAGCGCTGGCAGGATTGGCCACAAGGGCACTGATGCCTGCGTCCGTCACCTGCGCTGCCCCTGCGGCGTCCAGCGCCGCCTGCGAAGCAGCTGCGGCCGATTCTGCTGCTTCTACTGCTGCGGCATGAGCGGAGGCGGCTAGCGCCTCTGCCTGCTCGATGCCGATGCCATCGGAGGCGGGGATGCGCACGACAGTCGTGAGGTCGATCGTTCCGTCGGAAGCCATCGAGAAGCTGTGGCCGGCGGGCGCGCCGCCGGGTGACGTGAAGCTGTAAGTCGCTGTCCACGTCCAGTCGGTGATGCTGAGGTCCGGGTCATCCGTGGCGATCAGCCGGACGCCGCGATAGGCGGGCTCGAAGGTGTTCTGCACTGGCGTGCAGAGGTAGCCCTCGGAGTCAAGCACGCCCTCGACGGTCGTGACCATGATCGTGACCGGGTTGGGGGTGGCCGTCAGGTCTACAAGGTAGGGGACCGATGCCGTGAAGCTGACCCGGCCGGCGGCCGGAATGCTGTCCGGCTCATGGTCATCATCAGCCCCGTCCCTGACGCCAACGATGAACTGGCCGGTGACGGTGCCGCTGGAGATGTTTGTGGGCAAGAGCAAATGAGCCTCCTAGGCTGTTTTTGGGCATAAAAAACCAGCCACGAGCGGGCTGGTGAGGGGCTGGTCTTCAGCTAGTCAGCTAGACGATCCGCTTGATGGCTCCCGTAACCGGGTCCATGTAGACGTTGGCGGCGACGCCGCTGATGGTGCTGTGGAAGGTGTTCTTAAGTGGGCCGGCGATGGTGTTGCCGGCGGCCGAGTCTGAGCGCATGTAGTTCGAGCCATTCCCCTGCAAGGTGGCCGTGCCGTTCGCTACCTGCACGGCGCTCGTCCCTTTGAACATCTGGATCGTTGTCGCATCGGTGAACACCTGTGCGCCATTGGAGAAGACAAGTGCGCCGGATGAGACGGACGGATCCAGGGTCATCGCTGAACCAACCTTTACCTTGCCGCCGGTGGTGACGTTGAGGTCGTTCTTCAACGTGGTGACGCCTTCAACTGAGAGCGTGCCGGTTGTCTTCGTTGGGCCGTTGAGGTTGGTCGGCCCGTTATTGGTGAATGTTCCGGTCGCGGTCACGTTCCCCGCGATGTCGGTTGTCCCGTTGATGTGGGTCGGCCCGTTTAGCTTCGTGTCGCCCGTGAACGTGGTGGGTCCGGACTGAGTAAACGTGCCAGTGAATGCCACGGTGCCGTCAGCCTGGAGCGTGCCCGTAATCGACGCCGTACCCGTGACCGACAAACCACCATTCTGGATCGTGATTACACCGCCGTCATACACTCGCAGACCATTGGAACCAATGGACGCGTTCTGCAGGGGAGACGCTGTCTCCAAGGTGCGGAGGCGCCGCAGAATGTCCTTGAGTTCGCCGCGGGAGAGGTCGTCGAGTCCAGCCATGATTAGTGTCCTACCTTCGTTGAAGTGCCGGCGGTGGCCGGAGTCATGCATGAGGGTTTGATGGGGTGGATGCGTGTCATGGCTCGGAAGTCCCTTCCGTGAGCCATCGCCATGAGCGTCCGCTGAGGATGACGCTCACTGTTTGTTTGCTGACGCCGTAGCATCTGGCCAAATCGGCCAGGGTGATGAGACCGGGAATGTAGCTGGCGCGGATGGTCAGCACTTCCTCGGCGGTCAGTTTGTGGTGGGGGTGTTGTTCCCCTTGAAGCAGGGGCATGGGCCTCCCTCTCGGTATTGACGAGCATTGACTAATGGGTAAACAAAAACAGCCAGACCTTGATGGTCCAGCTGTTCTTGTTGAATATGCTTCTTATGTGATGACTCGATGGGTCCAAACGCCACGAGCAGCAAGTCACTAGCTACTGTTGCTGGTTGCAATCAACTACCAGCCAGGCCTTTAGGCTTCGCCTACGGCCTGCTGAGGGTTGCTCGCAACTAGCAACTCTTTAACTAGCTTCTAACTTAAAGTGGGTGTCGGATTTCCCAAATGCCGACATGCTACTTGGTAACGATTTTGTAACGGCAGTCATGGGCTGCGATTCAGCCATGATTCGCCACCGGAAAGCCGTCGCCATCACCCTCGCGATCGCCGCCTACTGCCTCTCTGCGTGCGGCGCGCCGAAGGCGGCGCCGGCACCAGCAGCTACCGCGAAGCCCGCTGCGGCCGTCGTGGTTGACCCTGCGGCGGCCTACCGCGTGCCAGCGAACAGTGGCGCCGGGCCGCGCGTCTCCGAGATCACCGTCCGCGAGGGTCGGCTGATGGCCGGCGACTGGTGCGCTGACTTCGCACTGCCAAAGTGAAGGCGAGTGAGTTGGACGCTACAAACGTCGTCGCCGTTGCCCAGGCTCGGGTTTGAGCCGAGCTGGTGCCGAAAGGCCCACGGAGCCCAGTGGAGCGCCCCATGTCTCGTCGCATGTTTGGTCTTCCCGCTTTTCTGCACGCAACATGCGACGTCGGGCCGCCCCGGGACACGTTCGAAAAGTGCGGCCTTCAACAGCGTGGAGCTCGCGCAACCTCCGCGGAGGTTGCGCCCTTTGTCTGCCTACTTCGTCTTGCAGCTCCCCATGGCGTCGGACGAGAGTCCAAGCTTCAACCGAACCTTCTGGGCCGTGACGGTAGCCGTCGAGCTGGTCCACGCGTTCCAAGCCGCATTGAAGTTCGACTCCGTCGTCTGACTTGCGAGATTGGCGGCGCCGGTCAAGTCCGAGTACGTTTCCTCGGCCATTTTGGCTATGTCGGCCTTAACGGTGGCGGGCCACAAGACTTTCTCATCTGAAAAGGCTTCGATTTGCTTCCGGTAGCTGTCACGGGCAGCTGCCGCCGCAGTCGTTGACGCCTTGACGTTGAACGGCTGTGTCTCTACAGCCTTGTTGAGTTGGTCAATAGCGGTATTTGTCGGGCAGACGATGGACATGTACTTTTTTCCGGCCTCGTCATTGGCCATGATGGTCGGCAATGGCGTCGGCATCGGGCTCGCCGTGATTGTCGCCGATTCGGTCGCGGCAGCGGTTGCTTGTCCTCCGCCGCTGCAGCCGGCTAGAGTCAGCGCCGCCAATGCCAAAACGGCACACGTTTTCTTCAAGATATTTCTCCCTGCAGGTGTGAGTGATACCCGATAGTAAACAACCCAAGCGAGAGTTCCTGAATCGTCACCCAAAAGAAGCGGGGCATGAAGCGTGGCGACGCGGATTACCAATGCAAGGATGTGGGAGGTACATGTGTAGGTTCGGGCTTCGCGCCGCGCCCGCAACGCGTCCTAAGGGCGGCTGACGCCCGAGGATTCTTTAAGCGCTAGGCCGGATCGCTCCACAGAGCCGGCCATCAGGTCGGCGAGCTCCCCCGTGACCGACTCTGCTTTTGCGCTGTTTTCAGGAACGCCATGGTTCTACGCCGGACAACCCATGACTCAAATCGCAGCCTGAGCTTTATTCCCCCGGAAAGGCCATGCCCACCTTGACCTACCCGTATTGCCTAGCCACTACTGGTCCTTTCTCGGTCGGCCCAACAGGCCGCCCGCGTATAGGATCCGGGGATGGATTTGATTGTTTGTGGCGATGCGCTTTGGATCTCGTGTGGCACGTGGATCGCGTTTTGGAACGGCATGATCGGCGCGCTAGCGAGTGCTGTCCTTGCGGCTGGAGTGGCTTTGCTTGTCGTCTCGCTGGCAAACCATCACCAGCAGGGCTTGGCCGATGCTGCATTGGAGGAACAGCAGCGCCTAGCCTCGTTGGCACTTCAGGAACAACGCGACTTAGCTCTGGACGCACTGACCGAGCAGCGGAGGCTTGCGGCGAACGCTTCCCGGGACCAAAGGTTCCAATACCAGCGCGAACTACTTGAACAACGGAGTTCGATGGCGCTCCAGCTCGAAGCACAGCGAGCTGAGGCATCAAAGGGGCGATACTTTGCCGCGACAGCAGATCTCGTTACAGCTGTGGAAGCTTGCGCGAACACGTTTCGGCGGGGCGGCGATATCGAGGATGCATTTGTGCAGATGGAGTCTGCTCGCGTGCGTATGTTCTTTGACTCCGATTCGCCGGGTCTGATGGACGAACTCGAGTCCTGGACATATCTCATTTGGGAGCTCACGAAGCAAGCCGCCATCGAGTGGAAGCACCCGACCGCTGAGAGACTTCCCTTGCAGACCCTGACTGCTGCTACATCGCTCATGACGACATCGCTCACGCAATGGCATAGCGCCAGTGCAAGCCAGCAGGAGGAGATGCTTGGGCAGCTTCGCGAAACTCGACAGTGGGCGGGCGACCCGTCGGGAGACTATCGCGAACTCCTCACGCCTGACCCGTCCGCATGATCATCACGCCTTTCTTCTGAGTTG
>NZ_AZSB01000504.1:0-15101 GCF_000520575.1 Arthrobacter sp. I3 | reverse complement strand
CGGCCGGCGCCGGATGGTGCAAGATGGAACCATGAGTGCCGAGGACCTTGAAAACTATGAGACCGACATGGAGCTACAGCTCTACCGCGAATACCGCGACGTCGTCGGGCTGTTCAGCTATGTGGTCGAGACCGAACGGCGTTTCTACCTTGCCAACCACGTTGACCTGCAGGCCCGCAGCGCCGACGGCGAGGTCTACTTTGACCTGACCCTGCAGGACGCCTGGGTGTGGGATGTGTACCGCTCCGCCCGGTTCGTCAAGAGCGTCCGCGTCATCACGTTCAAGGACGTCAACGTAGAGGAACTGCCCCGCAGCGAGGAACTAGCCCTGCCCAAGGTCGAGGACCTGGGCAACTGATCCACCCTTCTTAACCCGTGTCTTAACCCGTGGGCGGCGTGGGGTTCCCGTTGCGGTCCAGGGCAATGCCCTGCTGCCGCAGCAGGTCCAGCACGCTCTCCGGATACGAACCGCAGCCATCAGGGTTCGCGGATCCCCGCTCGGCGGCGTGGTCGGACGCTGTGTCGCCGATGCCGATGGTGGCGACGGCCGCCTTCCATCCGCCGAGCCCTTCGATCTGCCTGGGGACCCACACGTTGGCCGCACCGTTGACGTAGTCCCACACTTTGGGGTGGACACCCGGGCCCAGATAGATGCCACCTTCCGCCGCCCGGGTGACGAGTGTGGGCAGTGGCAGAACCCCCATCAATTGCGCAGCCTGATACTCGGACATGTTCCACGGCGGTTCGTCGAAGTAGTACCAGCTCGCAGCACAGATACCGTACAGCTTTGGACCGAACTGCGCGTAGTTCAGATACAGCTCCATGATCCGTTGCGGGGTCAGGGTGAGGCTGAACTCGGTCGCAAGGCCCGCCTCCAGCCCCTTCCTCAGGGCATTCGGGTCAGGCCACAGGAAGATGTTCTTGACCAGCTGCTGCGGGACCGTGGAACCGCTCGGGTCATCCTCGCCCTGCAGGTAGGCGACGGCCCTGTCCCGGAAATCATCAACGGAGAACGCGCCAACACGCGTTCCCAGCTGTTGGTCCTCGTGGGCGACGGCCGCGGCGATGACATAGCGGCTGATGTGGTTCAGGGACACGTACTGGTAGGCGATCGGGCCGCCGGTCTGCAGCATGTAGGCAGTGCGCGGGGGAGCGAACCAGATGAAGGAGACGGCGGCCAGCTCCGTGATGACCACCATGGCGAGGGCGAACTTGAAGCTCCTGGCGAGCAGACGCCGGACCCGGTGCTTGCGTTTTCCCGCCGGAGCTGCCGGCTCAGGCTCTGGCACGGGGCCGGGCTCTGACCGCACTGGCGGGGGCCAGCTCCCGGGCTCGGGCCTTGCTGGTGCGGGCCCGGGCGTAAGCCGCGGCGCGGGCCCGGTCTCGGGCTCAGGCCGCGGTGGTAGGGGCCAGGTCTCGGGCTCAGGCCGCGGTGGTGGGGGCCAGCTGGGGCCCGACTGCCCGCCGGGCGGATCCGGTTCCGTAAGCTGCTGCGTTCCCAGCGGCTGGGCCGCTCGATATTCCATACGCCGATCCTTCGGCCGATCCTCAGGAGAGACTACGGACGCCCCGCGGAATTCGAGGGGGTTGGGAAAAGCCTAGGTGGGCCTTGCAGGCATTGGCTACGTTTCGTTGCCTGACAAACGCATCAACACGTCCTGTCAATGCCGCCACGGATTTGATCGCCGGAAGTGGCCGCCCGGGATCCTCCCGGATCCCGGCCGTCGGCAGGCGCTTTTTCGGCGAAGTTTCCCAACGTTGGTAGATGTGCACTCAGGGGATATCTCCACTGTTGAGAAATTCGGTTACCTGCTGCGCAACCTCGTCGGAGATTCCCGTTTGCCAGCTCGTTTTGAAAAAGGGCTGATCGGCATAGAAGTCAGTATCGTCGTCGACAATGGCATACCGCGTCACTTCCGGATGCCGGTCCAGCCACATCTTCACTTCCTCGCCACGAAAACCTGTGTCCGCTGTCGGAGTAACGTCAAAGGTCTTGTAAACGTGTCGGTCGACTTCTTCACGGCCGCCGGGGATATGCCGCCATGTGGACGTTAGAACAACGGCTGCGTCCGTGTCGAAGATGATCTTGCAGACCTTGGACGCCAGGAAAGGATCGATGCCCATGAAGCCGCGAAAGCTCTGTCTCGTACCAACGCGGTTGACGACACCGTCAATATCGAGGAAAAGTACCTTCATTTCTTGTTCCTCCTGCAGTTCTTTCGTTCTGCCTTGATTATGCGATCAGCAGTGCTGAACGGGCTGCGGATACTTTTCTCATCACGCATGTGCTCTTGCAGCCCGGCGACGTTTTCCACATAGCCGAGGTGGGCCCTGTATCCGTCCGTGGCGGCGCTTCACGCTGGAGGCATGAGAGCTAAGGATGTGCTGGGCCGGCGCGGGGAGGACCTCGCGGCCGACTTCCTGCAGGCCCACGGCATGCGGATCGTGGAGCGGAACTGGCGCTGCCCGGAGGGTGAGATCGACATAGTCGCGCTCGACGGCGACGCGCTGGTCATCGCCGAGGTGAAAACCCGGAAATCCCTGGCCTTCGGGCATCCCTTCGAGGCTGTCGGCGCGGACAAGCTGGCAAGGCTCCACCGGCTGGCAGCGGCATGGTGCCGTGCCCAGGGGCTGTGGATGCCGCTGTGCCGCGTGGACGTGATCGCGGTGGTCGACGACGGCATTGGCGAGCCCGCCGTCGAGCACCTCAAGGGGGTGGGATAGATGGCCCTGGGCCGGACGTATTCCGTCGCCCTCGTGGGCCTCAACGGCTACATCGTGGAGGTCGAAGCCGACATCGGCCAGACCCTGCCGGCGTTCGTGATCCTGGGCCTGCCGGACGCCTCACTAAACGAGGCCAAGGAACGGATCCGCTCGGCGGCGCAGAATTCGGGGATCCCGCTGAGCCGCCGGAAGATCACGGCCAACCTCATCCCGGCATCCCTGCCCAAACGCGGTTCGGGATTCGACCTCGCCATCGCCATGGCCGTGCTGCTGGCGGCGAACGACATCCGGCCCACGGGCCGCACGGTCTTCATCGCCGAGCTCGGCCTGGACGGCCGGCTGCGGCCCGTGCGCGGCATCCTTCCTGCCGTGATGGCCGCGGTCCGGGCCGGCTACCCGGAGGTCGTCGTGGCCCGGGCCAACGTGGCGGAGGCAGAGTTGGTCCCCGGCGCGCAGGTCCGGGGCTATGCCACACTGGCCCGGCTCGCGTTTGACTGCGGCGCGGACCCGCAGGACCTCGTCCTCGACTTCGAACCCGATACCGAGGACTCCGGCCACCCCGAACCCGGCACCGGTCCCGCCCTGGTGCCGGACATGTGCGATGTCTCCGGCCAGGCGGCGGCGCGGCGTGCATTGGAAGTAGCCGCTGCCGGTGCCCACCACCTGCTGCTGACCGGACCGCCGGGTGCCGGGAAGACCATGCTCGCCGAGCGGCTGCCCGGGCTGCTGCCGGACCTGGGCGACACCGAGGCCATGGAGGTGACCGCAATCCACTCGCTGTGTTCGCTGCCGTCGGGCTCCGTGCAGCTGCTGCGCCGCCCGCCCTACGAGAACCCGCACCACACCGCGACGGCGGTGGCCATCATCGGTGGCGGGTCCGGGCTGCCGCGGCCCGGGGCGGCGTCCCGTGCCCACCGCGGGGTGCTCTTCCTGGACGAGGCCCCGGAGTACGACCGCGGCGTTCTGGACGCCCTGCGGCAGCCGCTGGAAAGCGGAGAGCTGGTCATCCACCGCTCGGCCGGGTCCGCGGCCTATCCCGCCCGGTTCCAGCTGGTCCTTGCAGCCAACCCCTGTCCCTGCGGCAAGGCAACGGGCAAAGGAGTGGACTGCATCTGCACGCCCACCATGCGCCGCCGGTACCAGGCCCGGATGTCAGGGCCGCTGCTGGACAGGGTCGACATCCAGCTCGAAGTCGAGCGGGTCTCGCTCGCCGGCTTCGGCCAACCTGCGGCCGAGGAAGGAACGGCCAGCATCGCGGAAAGGGTCCGGGCGGCCCGGGCCCGCCAGCTGGACCGGCTGCTGCCATTCGGGATGGAAACCAACGCGCAGGTGCCGGGGCGGCTGCTGCGCGGGTCCTTTCGGCTCGATGCCCCCACCACCCGCATCCTGGACTACGCACTGGAGCGCGGAGTGCTGACCGCCCGCGGCTACGACCGCGTGCTGCGCCTCGCATGGACCCTTGCGGACCTGTCCCGGCACGACGTCCCCGACGCAGACGACGTCGGGCAGGCGCTGGGGCTCCGGCAGGCCGCCGCGGTCTCACCCTGAGCCTGCCGGCACGAAGCCCACCCCAGCCGTGCGAAAGGAACCACCATGATTGATGACGAACGAACAGCCCGCGCCGCCCTGGCCCGCCTGTTCGAGCCGCAGGACGCGGCGGCCCTGGCGCTGGTCCAGGCCGTGGGGGCGCAGGACGCCCTGCGGATTGCCAGCGGCGTGCTGGCCGCCCGTCCCGGGCTCGAACAAGAGATCACCGGAATCCTGGCGGACAGCGGGTCCGGCAGCGGCTGGTCCGGGCTCAGCGAGGCGCTGAAGCGTTGGGCCCCGCGCGTGCCCGACCTCGCCCCGGAGCGGGACCTGGCCACCATGCACCGGCTCGGCGGACGCCTCATCATTCCCACGGATGACTTGTGGCCGCGGCAGTTGGCGGACCTCGGACTGCAGGAGCCCCTATGTCTGTGGTGGCGCGGCGTGGAACAGGAGCTGCCCCCGGCGGCCCGGACCATAGCCCTCGTGGGCTCCCGGGACAGCACCAGCTACGGAGCATCGGTGACGGGCGACCTCGCCTACTCGCTGGCCCAGCGCGGCTTCACGATCGTCTCCGGCGGGGCCTACGGGATTGATGCCCACGCCCACAGGGCGGCCCTGGCCGGAAGCGCGGGCGGTGTGCCCACCATTGCCGTCATGGCCGGGGGAGTGGACCGCTTCTACCCCGCCGGTAATGAGGACCTGCTGCGGACCGTGGCGAACCGCGGCGCGGTCCTGGCCGAGGTTCCGCCCGGGTCCGCTCCCACCCGTTACCGGTTCCTGCAGCGGAACCGGCTCATTGCGGCGTTGGCCTCCGTCACGGTCGTGGTCGAGGCCCGGTGGCGCTCCGGCGCCCTCAACACGGCCCACCATGCCGAAAGCCTAGGCAGGGCCGTGGGCGCCGTGCCCGGTTCCATCCACAGCGCCAACTCCGCCGGCTGCCACCGGCTTCTCCGTGAAGGCGGCGCGGTATGCGTCACGGATGCCGGGGAGATCGCCGAGCTCGCCTCCCCGAGCGGCGAGGCGATGCCCCCGGACAAGGCAGGCCGGTCTGAGGCCCACGATGGCCTGACCCTGGAGGACCTGATCCTGCTCGATGCCCTGCCGCTGCGGACCACCACCTCGGTCGAGAAGCTGGCCGCGGTGGCCGGGCTGAGCCCGGACTCGGTCCGCGCGGGTCTTGGCCGGCTCGGGCTGCTGGGGCTGGCCGAATCCCGGCACGGCGGCTGGAAACGCTCCGGGAAGGCGGACTGAGATGGCTTGCTTCACCGGGAAGAAGCGGCTCGCCGACCGGCTCCTTGAATGCCGGGGGAATACTGCCAAAGTAAGAGGGTGTCTACACAGGATCCCCCCGCTGCCCCGCCCGCCGCGCTCGACGGCGATATCCGGCTCGCCGCCGCCCGCTTCGGCCGCTACCTGGAAGCGGAGCGGGGCAGGTCCGCCCATACCGTGCGGGCCTATCTCTCCGATGTCGAAAGCCTGCTCGCGCACGCCGCAACCGAGGGCGTCCACGACCTTGCCGGGCTGGAGCTCGGGACCCTGCGGCGCTGGCTTGGTGCTCAGAGCGAGTCCGGGAAGTCCCGCGCCACCCTGGCCCGCCGCGCCGCCACCGCCAGGGCCTTCACCGCCTGGGCTGTCCGTGAGGAGCTGATCGAAGCCGACCCCGCCCTGCGGCTCAAGGCGCCAAAGCGGGAGAAATCCCTGCCCGGCGTCTTGCACCAGCAACAGGTCCGACGGCTCGTGGACGACGCCGAATCCGCCTCGGCCGAGGGGGAACCGCTGGCCTTGCGCAACCGTGCCATGGTGGAGCTGCTCTACGCCACCGGTGTCCGGGTTGGCGAGCTGACCGGCATGGACGTTGACGACCTCGACCCGGACCGCAGAACCCTCCGGGTGCTCGGCAAGGGCAACAAGGAACGCACGGTGCCCTACGGGCTGCCGGCTGCGCTCGCCGTCGACGACTGGCTCCGCCGCGGCCGGCCGGCCCTTGCCACCGGGACCAGCGGCCCGGCGCTCTTCCTGGGCGCGCGCGGCGGAAGGGTGGACCAGCGCCAGATCCGCAGCGTGGTCAAGGAGATGCTGGAACGGCTGGGAGACACGGCCGCCACCGGGCCGCACGCCCTGCGGCACTCCGCAGCGACCCACCTGCTCGACGGCGGGGCCGATCTGCGCGCCGTGCAGGAAATCCTCGGGCACAGCAGCCTTGCCACCACCCAGATCTATACTCACGTGTCCGTCGAGAGGCTCCGGCAGAGCTACCAGCAGGCGCACCCCCGGGCCTGAGGATCGCCGGCCGGGCGCGTCCGGCCGGCCGGAAAGGCGCACAATTCGGTCCGGATTCCTGCCCGGGATTCCGCCCGCAGACCTGCCCGGCGCCAAGCGGACCAGGGTCCACCTGCAGGACTGCCGAACCGTGCACGGCGCGCCGGAAAAGACGCGCCGAATCGCACTGGCGTAATTAGGAGGGGTAGGGCAGAATAAAACTCACGCCCGGGAAGTTTCAAGTTGAACTTGAAGCTGGAATGCACCACGTCCCAGCTTTGAACCCGGTTGTATATTAGTAGTCTGGCAGGGACCGCTGGCATAAATTCGGATCCGCGCAACAGACAGACATCCAGGCACAGGTCGTTGGGGAAGACGTACCTACAGCTATGGAGGATGGAATGTCTGTTGCACTGACCCGAGGTGTGTTGTTCGTTCACTCGGCCCCGACTGCCTTGTGCCCCCACGTCGAGTGGGCCATAGGGTCTGTCGTGGACAAGCGGACGGATTTGGAGTGGACCGCTCAGCCTGCCGCGCCCGGAATGTTCCGGGCCGAGCTGTCGTGGACCGGAACGCCGGGCACGGGGGCTCAATTGGCGTCCGCTCTGCGAGGCTGGGCGCACCTGCGCTATGAAGTCACTGAGGAGCCGAGCCAGGGGGTGGACGGCGGCCGCTGGTCGCACACCCCGGAGCTCGGGATCTTCCACGCCACCACTGACGTCCACGGCAACATCATGGTGTCCGAGGACCGCATCCGTTACGCCTACGAATCCGGCGCCGGCGACCCCTCGGCCGTCTACCACGAGCTCTCCCTCGCCCTGGGCGAGGCCTGGGACGAGGAACTCGAGCCCTTCCGGCACGCCGCCGAAGGCGCCCCCGTGCGCTGGCTCCACCAGGTCGGCTAGGGCCTCACCGGGCGCACCACCGCAGCAATTCCATAGCTAGGCGCCAAAAAAGCAGATGGCGGCAATGTTCACGAAGAACATTGCCGCCATCTGCCGTCCCGGCGTGCTGCGGGCGTGCTGCTGGTCGTGCAGCTACACGCTGCGTACCGCGATCACGGCGTTGTGGCCGCCGAAGCCGAACGAGTTGCTCAGTGCGGCGATGCTGCCGGCCGGCAGGTCGCGGGCGGTCGTGACGACGTCGAGCGGGATTTCGGGATCCTGGTTCTCGAGGTTGATAGTCACCGGCGCCTTGCGGTCATAGATGGCCATGACGGTCAGCACGGCCTCTACGGCACCGGAGGCGCCGAGCAGGTGCCCCATCTGGGACTTGGTGGCGGAGACCGCTACCGAGTCCACGTGCTTGCCCAGGGCGGCCTTGAGGGCCGCGTACTCGGGCTTGTCTCCGACCGGAGTGGAGGTGGCGTGCGCGTTGACGTGCACGATGTCTTCAGGTTGGATGCGGCCATCGAACATCGCAGCCTTCAGCGCGCGGGTGGCGCCCAGGCCCTGGGGGTCCGGGGCGGTGATGTGGTAGGCGTCGGCGGTGACCGAGGTGCCCGCCAGTTCGGCGTAGATCCGGGCGCCGCGGGCCAGTGCGTGTTCCTCGGCCTCGAGCACCAGGGCACCGGCGCCCTCGCCCATGACGAAGCCGTCGCGGTCACGGTCGTAGGGGCGTGAGGCGTGCTCGGGATCGTCGTTGCGGCGTGAGAGGGCCTGCATGGAGGCAAAGGCGGCGATCGGCATCGGGTGAATGGCGGCTTCGGCGCCGCCGCACACGACGACGTCGGCCTTGCCGGCCCGGATCAGGTCCAGGCCCACGTGCACGGCCTCGGTGCCGGACGCGCAGGCGGAAACGGGGGTGTGGGCGCCGGCGCGGGCACCCAGGTCCAGGCTTACCGCGGCGGCCGGGCCGTTGGGCATCAGCATGGGTACGGTCATGGGCAGGACGCGGCGGGGACCCTTTTCGCGCAGGGTGTCCCAGGCATCCAGGAGGGTCCAGACGCCGCCGATGCCGGTCGCGAAGGCCACCGCCAGACGGTCGTGGTCGATTTCGGTGATGCCGGAGTCGGCCCACGCCTCGCGGGATGCGACCACGGCGAACTGGGTGGACGGGTCCATGCGCTTGGCCTCGACCCGGGTCAGGACGTCCAGGGCAGGGGTGGAGGCGCGTGCGGCGAAGTGGACGGGCAGCTCGTACTTGGCCACCCAGTCGTCCTCAAGCGTGTGCGCGCCGGAGACGCCCTTGAGCGCGTTCTTCCACATTGTGGGGACATCGCCGCCGATGGGTGTGGTGGCACCCAGACCGGTAATGACTACTTTGCGTGCCATGGGATCACTCTCTGTCGGTGCGCCCGCCGTATCCGGAACCGCGAATGGGATGGCCGGGGCTTGCGAGGGGAAACTTTGGGGTGGTGCATTTCGTGGTGGTGCTGGTGGTCCGGTCCGGGCGCTGCTGCAGCGCCCGGACCGGGCACCGGGGTCCGCCGATACTGGCGGAAGCCAGACTAGGCCTGGGCGTTGGCGATGAAGCTGACAGCGTCGCCGACGGTCTTGAGGTTCTTGACCTCTTCGTCCGGGATGCGGACGCCGAACTTCTCTTCGGCGTTGACCACGATCGTCATCATCGAGATGGAGTCGATGTCCAGGTCCTCGGTGAAGGACTTGTCCATTTCGACAGCCTCCGTGGCCAGGCCGGTCTCTTCGTTGACGATTTCAGCCAGGCCGGCCAGGATTTCTTCGTTGCTAGCCATTGATGGCTCCTTTTCTGGTTGTTGCCCTCGGCTGCCGGTGGAATGCCGGCAGCCTAAGGGCGGAAATGATTCAAACCGAGGGTTCGGCTTGGTGCGGGAATGCTTGCGAGCACAGCATGCGGGGCGGGCCCTGAAATTGAAGGACATGCGGTGCAAGGGTGAAACGGGTGGAACGTATTTAGTTCGAAAAAGCGGTGGCTGCCTAAGGAAGCACGACCACCTGGGCGCCGAAGACCAGACCGGCTCCGAAGCCGATCTGCAGCGCCAGCCCGCCGCTGAGCTCGGGGTTTTCCTCAAGCAGGCGGTGGGTGGCCAGGGGGATGGACGCCGCCGACGTATTTCCGGCGTCGGCGATGTCGCGGGCGATCTTGACGGTCGGGGGCAGGTGCAGCTTCTTGGCCATCTCGTCGATGATGCGCATGTTGGCCTGGTGCGGGATGAACGCGGCGAGGTCCTCGGACCGGATGCCGGCGGCGTCCAGGGCCTGCTGGGCCACCTTGGCCATCTCCCACACGGCCCAGCGGAAGACAGTCTGGCCGTCCTGGCGCAGGGTCGGCCACAGGGATGCGTCGGTAACGGCCGCTTCCTCATCGCTGACGGCGGCGCCGTGCTTGCCGGTCAGCGCGAGCTCGCGGATGTCGAGCATGGAGTGGGTCATGCCGATGGCATCCCACTTGCTGCCGTCCGAACCCCACACCGAGGGGCCGATGCCGGGCGTGTCGGAGGGGCCGATCACGACTGCGCCCGCGCCGTCGCCAAGCAGGAAGGAGATGGTCCGTTCCGTGTTGTCGATGACGTCGGAGAGCTTCTCGGCACCGACCACCAGGACGTAGGAGGCCGCGCCGGAGCGCACCAGGGCGTCGCCCTGGGCGATGCCGTAGCAGTAGCCGGCGCAGGCCGCGGAGATGTCGAAGGCCGGGGCCGGCGTCGCGCCGAGGCGGTCGGCGAGGCTCGCTGCGGCGGACGGGGTCGCATACGGGTGGGTGACCGTGGAGACGATCACGGCGCCGAGCTGGGAGGCCTCGATGCCGGCCTTTTGCAGTGCTTCACGTGCGGCGCCCTCGGCCATGTCAATCACGCTGACATCGGCGGGTGCGCGGTGCCGGGTGATGATGCCCGTGCGCTGGCGGATCCACTCATCCGAGGAGTCGATCCACTGGCACACGTCCTCGTTGGTCACGATCACGCTGGGCCGGTAGGCGCCGACACCCATGATGCGGGTGTTTGCCTGCACCGGTGCCTGCTTCAGAGTGGGAACGCTCATGCCCCTCCCTCCAGTTCTGCAAATAGGGCCAGGGCCGCGGAAAGATCGTCCGGGGTCTTGACGGTGACTGTCTTGACGCCGGGCATGCCGCGCTTGGCCAGGCCCGCCAGTGTTCCGGCGGGAGCCAGCTCGATCACGCCGGTCACCCCGCGCTGCACCATCGTCTCCATACACTGGTCCCAGCGGACCGGACGGGAGACCTGGGCGATCAGGCTGTCGACGGCGGCGGCGCCATCGGTGACTTCCGCGCCGTCGAAGTTGGACAGCAACGGCACCTGTGGGTCCTTCGGGTGCAGCGACGGACGCAGGGCCTGCAGGGCCGCGCCCGCGGGGGCCATGTGCGAGGTGTGGAACGCGCCCGCGACCTTCAGCGGGATAACCCGGGCCTTGGCCGGCGGGTTCTCCGCCAGGGCCTTGAGCTGCTCCAGGGTGCCAGCGGCGACGGTCTGGCCGGCCCCGTTGACGTTGGCGGCCGTGGCCCCGGCGGCAGCAATGGCTGCCAGGACCTCCGCGGGGTCGCCGCCCACGACGGCACTCATGCCGGTCGGGGTGGCGGCAGCAGCGGCTGCCATGCTGTTGGCGCGTTCGCGGACAAACGTCATGGCTTCGGATTCCGACAGGACACCGGCGAGGGACGCGGCGGTGATTTCGCCGACGGAGTGGCCGGCAAGGATGACGGGAAGCGTGCCGAGTTCGACGTCGAACAGCGACTTTGCCGTCACCAGGCCCGCAGCGACGATCAGGGGCTGCGCGACTGCGGTGTCCTTGATGGTCTCCTCATCGGAGGTGGTGCCGTGGGCGGTGAGGTCGATGCCTGCTATCTCGCTGAGGGAGGCCAGGAGGCCTGCGACGGGTGGCAGTTCCAGCCAAGGGGCCAGAAAACCAGGGGTCTGGGAGCCCTGTCCAGGGCAAACGATTGCAAGCACGTAACCAGCTTTCCAAATTACCGCGTGAACATTCGTGTTTTCATGCACCAAGCTCACTGGGTCAGTTTGTAGGAAGTCTACAACGGTTCAGGAGCCGTTGCGGGGAGGCTGCCGCTCCGTGGGGGCCTTCGGCGGGGCAGAAAGCCGGCCCACGACGAGGGCGGTCTGGAGCACGAACGCCTCCCGCGGCAGCAGCGGATCCCAGCCCGTGACGTCGCAGACGCGCTTGAGCCGGTAGCGCACCGTGTTGGCGTGGACGAAGAGTTCCCGGGCCGTGGCCTCGAGTGAATGGCCCAGTTCGAGATACGTTCCCAGGGTCTCCACCAGCCCGTTGGAGGCTGCCAGCAGCGGGCGGTAGATGTTCTTTACCAGCGAGCGGCGGGCGGCGTCGTCGCCGGAGATCACCCGCTCCGGGAGCAGGTCATCGGCCGCCACCGGGCGCGGCGCGGAAGGCCACGCGCGGGCCGCGGTGAGGCCGGCAAAGGCCGACTGGGCGGACCCGCTGGCCTCGAGGAGGGACCCGGCCTCCGGTCCGTAGACCACGGGGCCGGGGGCAAAGAGTTCGCTGAGTTTCAGGTATGCGGTCTCCCGGTCGTGGACCCCGCCCAGGATCAGGATGAGGCGGTCGCCCTGGATCCCCACAAGGGCGTCCTCGGCGAAGCGCCCCGCCGTGCGCCGCAGTTCGCTGACGTAGCTGGCGCTTGGTTCGGACGGGGAATTCCCTACCATGACGGTGAAGCGCTCCTGTGCTTTCCAGCCCAGGGCCGCGATCCTGGACCGCAGCGCGTCGGTGTTTTCGCCGCGGAGGATGGCATCGACAATCAGGGCTTCCAGCCGGGTATCCCAGGAGCCGCGGGATTCCGCGGCGCGGGCATAGACGTCGGCGGCCGCGAACGCGACCTCCCGCGAGTAGCGCAGCACGGCCTCCCGGAGGGCCCCCTGGTCCGCTTCCGGGGCGATCACCGGGACCTGGTCCTCGACGACTTCCACGACGATCCGGATCAGCTGGAGCGCCTTCTGCAGGCTGATGGAGCGGGTCAGTTCGGTGGGCGCGGTGCCGAAGACGTCGGAGAGGATCCACGACGGCGAACTCGGCCGTTCGTACCAGGTGACGAATGCCGCGATGCCGTTCTGGGCCACCATGCCCAGGGCGGAACGTTCATCCGAGTTCAGCCGGCCGTACCACGGCAGGGACTTCTCCAACTGGCGCAGCGTCGTCGTCGACAGCTGGCCCACGCTGGCCCGGAGCTTCTTAAGGGTTTCGGCTTTCTCCGGAGTCATCGCCCTCGAGCTCGGCTTGCGTTTTTCGGGAGTGGTGATCGGCTCTGCCATGCATTGAGCATACGGTGCGGGCCGCCCAAGCTCCATTTGTGCGAAGGCTACAACTGCCCTTGTCCTGCATCACAGCGGCCCGCGGCGGTCCAGAGCGCCCCCGGAGGGAGGCCGGAGGGAGGCAGGAGGGAGGCAGGGCGGTTAACGCCCGACGGCGGCCCCCACCTTTCGGTGGGAACCGCCGTCGTACGTTCGCTCGTGCGCTCAAGCGCGGTTAGGAGTCGCCGCCCGCGTTGCCGGTGGTGCCGGCGTTCACGTTGTGCAGGCGGTACTTCTCGATGGCCTGGGCAGGTGCCTGGGCATCCACTTCGCCCCGGCGCGCCAGCATCTGAAGGGAACGGACCACAACCGAGTGGATGTCGTTCTTGAAGAAACGGCGGGCCGCGGCGCGGGTGTCCGAGAAGCCGAAGCCGTCCGCGCCGAGCGAGGCAAACTCGTTCGGCAGGAACTGGCGGATCTGGTCCGGCACGGCCTTCATGTAGTCGGTGACCGCCACGATCGGACCGGTGGCACCGGCGAGCTGCTGGGTCACGAACGGGACGCGGGCGGGCTGGCCGGGGTTGAGGAAGGAGTCCTCCTCGGCGGCCATGGCGTCGCGGCGCAGTTCGGTCCAGGACGTCACGGACCAGACATCGGCCGAGACGCCCCAGTCCTCAGCGAGGACCCGCTGGGCTTCGAGGGCCCAGGGAACAGACACACCCGAGGCCAGGATCTGCGTGCGCGGGCCCTCAATCTTGGCCGGCGCCAGCAGATAGATGCCCTTGATGATGCCCTCGACATCGAGTTCCGCCGGTGCGGGCGGCTGCACGATCGGCTCGTTGTAGACAGTGATGTAGTACATCACGTTCCGCGACGGATCGTTGTCGGCAATTTCTTTCCCGGCTTCGCCGGGCCCATACATCCGGTTGAGGCCGTCATGCATGATGACGCCCATCTCGTAGCCGTATGCCGGGTCGTAGGTGACGACGGCCGGGTTGGTTGCCGCCAGCATGGGGGAGTGCCCGTCGGCATGCTGCAGGCCTTCCCCGGTCAGCGTGGTGCGGCCGGCGGTGGCGCCGATGATGAACCCGCGGGTCATCTGGTCGGCGGCGGCCCAGAAGGAATCGCCGGTGCGCTGGAAGCCGAACATCGAGTAGAAGACGTAGACCGGGATGAGCGGTTCGCCGTGGGTGGCGTAGGACGTGCCGGCGGCGGTGAAGGCCGCCACGGACCCGGCCTCGTTGATGCCGGCGTGCACGATCTGACCGGAGATGGACTCCTTGTACGCCAGGACGAGCTCGCGGTCCACGGAGAGGTAGTTCTGGCCGTTGGGGTTGTAGATCTTCGCCGTCGGGAAGAACGCGTCCATGCCGAAGGTGCGTGCCTCATCGGGGATGATCGGCACGATCCGCTTGCCGAACTCCTTGTCCCGCATGAGGTCCTTGAGCAGGCGGACAAATGCCATGGTGGTGGCGGCGTGCTGTTTGCCGGAGCCGCGGTTGGCGACTTCGTAGACCTTCTCGTCCGGGAGGGTGACGTCGGCGTGCTTGGAGCGCCGCTCGGGGACGAAGCCGCCGAGTTGCTTGCGGCGGTCCATCAGGTACTGGATCTCCGGGGAGTCCATGCCGGGGTGGTAGTACGGCGGCCGGTAGAGGTCCGCTTCGAGCTGGTCGTCCGTGATCGGGATGCGCAGGTGGTCGCGGAAGGCCTTGAGGTCCGCGAGGGTGAGCTTCTTCATCTGGTGGGTCGCGTTGCGGCCCTCGAAGTGGGTGCCCAGGCCGTAGCCCTTGACCGTGTGCGCCAGGATGACCGTGGGCTTGCCCTTGAACTCGGTGGCGGCCTTGTAGGCGGCGTAGACCTTGTTGTAGTCGTGCCCGCCGCGCTTGAGGTTCCAGATCTGGTCGTCGGTCAGGTCCTGGACCATTTCCTTGGTCTGCGGGGTCTTGCCGAAGAAGTGCTCGCGGACGAACGCGCCGGACTCGGCCTTGTACGTCTGGTAGTCCCCGTCGACGGTCTCGTTCATGATCTTCACGAGCGAGCCGTCCTCGTCCTTGGCCAGCAGGTCATCCCACTCCCGGCCCCAGACGACCTTGATGACGTTCCAGCCGGCACCGCGGAAGAACGCTTCGAGTTCCTGCATGATCTTGCCGTTGCCGCGGACCGGACCGTCGAGGCGCTGGAGGTTGCAGTTGATCACGAAGTTGAGGTTATCGAGCTTGTCGTTGGCCGCCAGCTGCAGCAGGCCGCGGGACTCGGGCTCGTCCATTTCGCCGTCGCCCAGGAACGCCCAGACCTGCTGGTCCGAGGTGTCCTTGATGCCGCGGTTGTGCAGGTACCGGTTGGACTGGGCCTGGTAGATGGCGTTCATCGGGCCGATGCCCATCGAGACGGT
>NZ_AZSB01000503.1:0-15004 GCF_000520575.1 Arthrobacter sp. I3 | reverse complement strand
AGCCAGGACCTTGAACCCGCCACCCACATAACTTCATAGGCCATCGCGGCGGCCAGCAACAGGCCGCGACAAACGTCAGAGGGACCCGAACAGGGTCAATGTTGACACGTTAAAGCAAAACCCCCTCTGACGAGGGGGTTGCTGTGCCCGAGGTGGGACTCGAACTGCATTCCAACCCCTGCAAACACTGGACTCCCCCGGAAACATCCGCAATCCAACAGATACCATTTGGCAGCACCGGAGAGCGCTTCGGTCGTCCTTTCCAACATTTCCCCCGGAGCCAGAGGTCGGTTCACGCCCTTCTACGGTCTCGCCCCTGGAAAAACGGGTGCGGAGTCCTAACCGGACGGCGCTGACTGCCACATTTTGCGGAGGACGGCGGGACCTCCCGCCGTCCTCCGTTGTGCTCTTGCGGCCGGAATCTCACACCCTCCACTCCTCGTCGACAGCAGCAAATCACGAAAAGGCTCGGCGTCACCGCCCCTCCCCTGGATCAGGCGCTCAGCGAAACACTTCTCAGCTATAGCAAGCCGCAAGGCGCCCCAGCATTGTTATGACCATGAACCAGCCGATGCCTCGCCAGCCACAGCAGTTCCGCGACCGTCTCGCATCACCAGTCGAACCTCAGATGTTGACGGCAGCAGTTGCAGCGGCGCTCGGCAATCTTTCGGTAGCCGTGCTACCAGAAACCACGCGTAGATTCTTCGGGGATTGGTCTCCTACGGGGAGGACTGGCGCCCCCCAGCCTTCTGTTGTGTCAGCTGACCGGCTGGAGCCAGGTCAGCACTGAGATGTTTCGGCCGCCGGGGTATGGACGAACTGAAGGGATTGAGCCCGGTGCAATATGGGGCGCAATCCCTTCAGTTCCGGCTCCTTGGGGAGCCCGTCAGGCGGCGGGTTGGGTCACTTCTTTTCAGCCAGGAACATTGCCTTTTCAAGCGGTGTCACGGTGAGTGATTTGAGCTGGGCGGTACCGCCTTCTGCGAAGAGGGCCATCTTGTCGGCTCCGGCGTTGGGGAATACCTGGTCGGTGATGGTCCGCAGACCATCCTGGGCGAACACCTCAACTGAGGAGCGGTCGAGGAAGACCCGAAGGGTGACGTAGCCCTTCTTGTCCAGGGTGACGGGGGCGTCCTCGATGGAAGCGAAGGCCGGGTGGAACGCGGTGTTGCCGGAGTTAGTGCGGTCAACGAAGAGCTTCCCGGTCGTGGCGTCGTAGCCGATGACGGTGGATGCGGCTCCATCGCCCAGCACGGTGATGCCGGATTTCTTGGCCGTGCCCGGCGCGAAGGTGATGTCGACTCGTTGGACCTGACCGGAGGCGGCCGCGGGCAGCGGGGTTGTTCCCTCCTCGATCGGGATGCCCTTCGGGGTTGAGTAGCTTGGCTCTTGGGCCAGCTTGTCGACCTGCTTGACGGCGCTTTGGGTGAGCCGGGGCCCTTCCGGGGTCTGGGTCAATTTCACTTCGCGCGGCAGGGCCATGGCGCTGCGCCACGGGTTGGTGGGGATGTTGTTGGCGTAGTCCCAGTTGTTCATCCAGCCCAGCATGACCCGTTTGTTTTCGGGCATGTTGGCGAAGGACACGGAGGCGTAGTAGTCGCGTCCGTAGTCCAGCCAGTCATAGGTCTCCAGGGCCGACTGTGCCGGTTTCGAGGAGAGCATGAACTCGTCCGCGAGAATGTGGCCCCAACCGAATCGGTTATTGTCGACCACTTTGATATGTGCTTGTTGGCCAACGAATTCTTTGACATTCCATGATGCCCAGTCGAGCTTTTCACTGTCGTTTCCGGTGGCCGTGCGGACCACTTGTCCGTTGACCACGAGGTTTACCGATTCCTCGTCAGACCGGGGAACGGCCGGGCCGTCAGTCAGCATGACGTGGTCAAGGGTCAGGTGTCCCCACCCGCCGGTGGCCTGGTCAACTACACGCAACTGTGCATTCTGTCCCGCGAACTCGGCGACATCCCAGCCTTTCCAGTTCAGGATTCCGGAATTGTCTCCTGCGAGGGAGCGGACCACCTTGCCGTTGACGAGCAACTGGGCGGCCAGGATCTGTCCGGAGTCCGCGGAGCGGTTGCCGCCGCCGACCAGCATGCTCATGAAATTCTTGGTGATGGGGAATTCCGGTGATGTCAGGGTGCCCTGCCGGTCATCGCCCGGTGCGGTGCCGGTCTCGAAGGTGTTGATCCGTTTGGCCCCGAGGTAGAAGTCCCCGCCGCTGGTGGAGGGCTGGAAGTTGGGGGTGAGGTCGCCGGTCCCGGTCCAGCCGGTGTCGGCCAGCGATGTCCCGGCGGGAACCTCGAAGCCGTCAAACTTGAGTTCCCCTTCGGGCGGGGTGTTGTCCAGCTTGTCGGAGACGCGGGGGTGCTTGCCACCGCCCACGAGGAAGTTCAGGTAGTCGTCGGTCACGGTGAAGTTAGGTGACTGCATGGACCCGAGCGGCCAGTCGCCGTCGTTGAAGGAGTTGATCAGGCCACTGCCGTCAAAGCCGGTCACGGGGCTCTGGCCGGGAAGGGCTCCGTTTGCCGGAGTGCTGCCGAATGGGCCGTTCTTCCAGTTTCCTGGCTCGTTGTTGACGGTCCAGCCGTTGTAAGTTCCGTCGTTGAATCCGGCCAGGACCGTGCCGGGAGGGGGCGTGGCCACGGGTTTGGTGGTTTCGGAGGTGAAGGTGGTGCCGTCGAAGTTCCCCACGAAGTACTGGCCGGCGGAGCCGCCGGCCACGCAGCCGGGATTGATGTTGACCACCATGACCCACTTGACGTTCTTCGGGTCGCCGTCCACGGCGAGGGGAAACAGGTCGGGGCATTCCCACNGGCCACGCCGCCGGGATTGATGTTGACCACCATGACCCACTTGACGTTCTTCGGGTCGCCGTCCACGGCGAGGGGAAACAGGTCGGGGCATTCCCACTGCCCGCCGGTGGCATTGGCTGGTCCGAATTCACTCAGGGCGGTCCAGTCCTTGAGATTGGCGGACTTGTAGAGGACGACCTTGTGATCCTGGGCTTCGACCGCGGTCATGAGCCAGTAGCCTCCGCCGCCGGGTTTGTTGTACCAGGAGACCTTCGGGTCACGGAAGTTGGCGGAGTTTCGGTTCAGTACAGGATTGCCGGAGTACTTGGTCCAGGTCTGTCCGTCATCGAGGCTGTAGGCCAGGGACTGCGCCTGCAGGCCGCGGTGGGGCGAGGCGTCCTTGTAGGCGCTGGTGAAGATCGCGATCAGCGGTGGGTTCTCTTTCGTACCGAAACCGGTCGTGTTGTCCTTGTCCACAACGACGCTGCCGGAGAAGATGTCCTGCTCTGCATCGGTGGAGATCGCCAGCGGCTGCTCCTGCCAGTGAACAAGGTCCTTCGATGTGGCGTGGCCCCAGGACATGTTCCCCCAGGTGTTACCGGAGGGGTTGTGCTGGTAGTACATGTGGTAGACGCCCTTGTAGAAGACGAGCCCGTTGGGGTCGTTCATCCAGTTCTTTGCCGGCGTGTAGTGAATGGCCGGCCGGTAGGGTTCGTCCCCGGGGCCCCTCGCGGCCGACGCCGGCAGGGAACCTGCCAGTGCCGCGGCCAGCGTCAGTCCCGCGAGCGTCAGTGCAGAAACGGCATGCGTCCTGCGGATGGTCGTGTTCTTCATTCGTTCGATTCGCCCTTCGTTGCGCGCGTCGTCGGTAGACAACGTTGTCAGTGCGAAGGACACTAAGTGATGTCCGTCAGACAAGTCAACGGTTTTGGCGGCGTGGGAATGAGGCCGCCCGCCGCGCGGCTGAGCCGGGCGAGGCGATGGGCGGGCAGCAGAAAATTCCCTCCCAGCGGTAGGGCTGGAAGGGTTATTTCCGGCAGGCGGCTCCGTTCAGCCGTCTCCGTGGGTCCTGGACGCAGCAGCTCCCACCGACCGTGGACCGGCTGGATTTGGCTGAGGGCTATTCCAGCGGCAGAAGCCAGGTCAGTTCCGAGGCGTCGCCTTCGATATGGCGGGCCAGTTCCTCGTTGAATCTGGCGCCGTAATCGGCGCCGATGTGTTCCTGGAACGCGGCTTCATCGCGGTAGACCTCAAAGACAAAGTACTCCCGGGGGTTCTCTTCCCGGGTGCAGGGAAGGAACAGCTCGTTGCCCGGTTCACGGCGCACATGCCGGGTCAGTTCGAGCATCATTTCAGCAACGCGGGCTTCGCTGCCGGGCTTGACGGTGAACTCGGCATACAGGGTCTTGGTCATCATGATCCCTTTCAGGTCGATGGGTTCGAAATATAGTTCAGGAGGCCACCCCTGTCAGGCCGGAGGGCGCAGCTCACCGGAACCTCGTTGTATGAGCTCAGACGGGACAACATAGGTATGCGGGGGCTGCTGGTCGCCATCGATCCTGGCCAGGAGCCGCTCTGCTGCCAGCTTCCCGATTCGCTCGGGGTGCTGGGCGATGACTGTCACGCCGGGATCCATCATGTCGGCAAGCGTGAAGTCATCGAATCCGATTAAGGCCACGCGTTTGCTCAGCCCGAGCTCTCTCAGAGCGCGCATGGCGCCGAAAGTGATGAGGTTCTGGCTGGAGAAAATCGCCGTCGGTGGTTCGGCAGCGGTGAGAAGTTCCAACACGGCCAATCTGGCCGATTCCTCATCGTGCAGGTTTTCACGGACGGGAATCGTGGAAGTGGGAATTCCCTGCCGGCCGATCTCCTCAATGAACCCCCGCCGGCGTTCCCGGGCGGTCTGGATGTCGGTGCGGTCCCCCAGATAGGCGAGCCTGGTGTGGCCGCGGCTGATCAGGTGAGCAGCTGCCCTCGCGGAGCCTGCGGCGTTGTCGGTCACGACGGCATCTGCTTCCACTCCTACCGGTTCACGGTCAATGAAGACCAAAGGCAGGTCACGGGAATGCTCCGGGATCACATACGCCTGGCTCCTGGCGATGGGCGTGAGGATGAGCCCGTCGACACGCCGCCCAAGAAATGCCGCCACGATGTCCTGCTCCCGCTGGGGGTCATCATCCAGGCTCGCCGCAAAGACCGCGATTCCCCTGGCCCCAAGAGCATCTTCTATGGCCCGGTTGATCTCGCCGCTGAACGGGTTGGAAACACTCGGCAGCAACAGCCCGACCGAGAGCGTCCTTCTGCCCGCGCGGCGCAGGCTGCCGGCGGCCATGTCCAGCTGGTAGTTGAGTTGCCGTGAAGCGCTGAGCACCTTTTCCCTGGTGGCGTCCGACACGCCAGGTTCGTCGTTGATCACGCGGGAGACGGTCTTTATTCCGACGCCGGCAAGGGCAGCCACGTGGCGCATTGTCGGACGACTGGCGGAAAGGGTCGGCTGGCTACGATCGGACATCGTTGTCAAATATATCGCTCCTTCTAAGTTGCATCTATTGACTCTCTGGTGTGATGCTGATTACATCGTACATGACATCGTTGTCGAGGCCAGTGAGGGCCTCAAACATCAGGAGATTCAATGTTGAGTTCCAAAGCACCCCGTTCAACGGCCACCCGCCTCTTCGCTGCAGGAGCAGTCCTGACTCTGGGAGCGCTCAGTCTTTCAGCCTGTGGTGGAAGTTCCCCGTCCGCCTCATCAACGGGAACCGCGTCCGGTGAAAAGGTCGGCGTCTCGCTGATCGTTAAGACCACGACCAACCCGTTCTTCGTCGCCATGGAAGACGGGGCGAAGAAGGCCGCCGCGGCCGAGGGCGTGGACCTGAAGCTGGCTGCCGGCAAGGCTGACGGCGACGAGGACACCCAGATCCAGGCCATCGAGAACGCGATCTCCAAGGGCGACAAGGGCATCCTGATCACCCCCAACGGCCCGTCTGTAGTGGATGCCCTGAAGAAGGCCAAGGATGCCGGCCTGTTCGTCATCGCCCTGGACACACCTCCGGACCCGGCCGACGCCGCCGACATCACGTTCGCGACCGACAACTTCGCCGCGGGTGAGCTGATCGGCAAGTGGACCGCAGCCCAGCTGGAGGGGAAGAAAGCGACCATTGCCCTCGTCGATCTTTTTGACGACAAGGTTGTCTCCGTGGACTACAACCGGGACCAGGGCTTCCTCACGGGACTCGGCATCGACACCGCGGACAAGAAGAAGAACGGTGACGAGGCCAAGACCGGAAAGTACACCGGCGGCAAGGGCGGCGAATACGAGATCGTCGGCAGCCAGGCCTCGCAGGGCGCCGAAGACGGCGGCCGCACCGCCATGGAAACCCTCCTGTCCAAGAACCCGAACATCAACGTCGTCTACACGATCAACGAACCCGCCGCGGCCGGCGCTTTCGAGGCCCTGAAGTCTGCCGGCAAGGAAAAGGACGTCCTGGTCGTTTCGGTGGACGGTGGATGCCCCGGCGTCAACAACGTCAAGTCCGGAGTCATCGGTGCCACGGCCCAGCAGTACCCGGTCAAGATGGCCGAACTGGGAGTGAAGGCCATCGTTGACCTCGCCAAGACCGGCCAGAAGCCGGCCAACTCACCGGGGCTTGACTTCTACAACACCGGCGTCGAGCTTGTCACGGACAAGCCGGTCGACGGCGTCAAGAGCATCACCACCACCGAGGCCTCCGACATCTGCTGGGGAAAGTAACCCACCCAGCTTCACTAAGGGGACGGGGAGGCCGGAGTCCGCTATCGGCCTCCCCGCACTTCATCTACCGAGCTAGCTCCGCCCTAGCAACCATCACCGAAGATCAGGACCAATCGTGACCCAGCAACAGACCGCCGGACCGCCCAGCGCCGGGCAGGCCGACCTGGCCGAGGAATTCCTCGACCGCCAGACACCGCTTAGCCGGATACGCAATATCCTCCACCGTTACCCCGCCGTCAGCCCCGCCCTCGTGCTTCTCATCGCGGTGGTGGTGTTCAGCCTCCTCAATGAGAGGTTCCTGCGGGTTGAAAACCTCTCCCTGATTACCCAGCAGGTCTCCGTCGTCGGCACCCTGGCCATCGCCCAGACCCTCATCATCCTTACGGCAGGCATCGACCTTTCCGTCGGGGCCGTGATGATCCTGTCGTCCATGGTCATGGCCCAGCTCGCCGTCAACAACGGAATACCCGCGCCTCTCGCCCTGCTCGCAGGCCTGGTGGTCGGACTCGCCGCCGGAGCCCTGAACGGATTCCTGGTCACCAGGTTCCGGCTCCCGCCGTTCATCGTCACCCTGGGCACGCTCAACATCTTCATCGCCCTGACACTGCTCTACTCCAACGGAGCGACAGTGCGCGGCTCGGCCATGCCGCCCCTGCTGACCTGGACAGGAACCACCTTCCCGGTGGGCCCGGTCAGGATCTCCACGGGCGTCGTCATGATGCTCCTGCTCTACATCGCGGTCGCCTTCATCCTGGGCAAGACGGCCTGGGGCCGGCACGTCTACGCCGTCGGAGATGACAAGGAAGCCGCCCGCCTGGCCGGCATCCCGGTAAACCGTGTCCTCATGAGCGTCTACCTCGCAGCCGGCGCCGTCCTGGCCGTCGGCGCCTGGATCCAGATCGGACGCACCAACGCAGCCAGCCCCAACGGCGGCGTGGACCTGAACCTGGACTCCATCACAGCCGTCGTCATCGGCGGAACCAGCCTCTTCGGCGGCCGCGGCTCCGTCTGGGGAACCCTCCTCGGCGCCCTGATCGTCGGGGTCTTCCGCAACGGCCTCTCGCTCGCCGGGCTGGACGTGCTCTACCAGACGCTCGCCGTGGGCGTCCTCATCATTGTTGCTGTGTCCGTCGATCAGTGGATCCGAAAGGTCAAGTCATGACCATGACTGAATTTGAAGCCTCCCACGTCGCCACGCGCGAGCCCATCCTGCAGGCCCGGAACCTCGTCAAGACTTTCGGCCGTGTCGTGGGACTGGACGGCGTCAGCCTGGACCTGTACCCGGGCGAAGTCCTGGCGATCATTGGCGACAACGGTGCAGGCAAATCAACCCTGATCAAGTGCCTCACCGGCGCCGAAGTTCCCGACACAGGAGAACTCTTTGTATCGGGACAGCAGGTGCACTTCAAGCGGCCGCAGGACGCCAGGGTCCACGGCATCGAAACCGTGTACCAGAACCTGGCGGTCTCACCGGCGCTGGACGTCGCCTCCAACCTGTTCCTGGGCCGTGAGGAAAGGCGCGCGGGGCTCCTCGGAAGCGTGTTCCGGATGCTCGACACCAAAGGCATGCGCACCAAGGCCAAGGAAGAGCTGACCCGGTTGGGCATCTCCACCCTGCAGGACGTGACAGTGCCGGTGGAGAACCTCTCGGGCGGCCAGCGCCAGGCTGTCGCCGTGGCCCGCGCCGCAGCGTTCGGTTCAAAGGTCGTTGTGCTGGATGAACCGACGGCGGCACTTGGCGTCCGGGAATCGAACCAGGTGCTCCAGCTGGTCCGGGACCTTCGCGACCGCGGCCTGCCGGTCATCTTGATCAGCCACAACATGCCCCACGTCTTTGACGTAGCGGACAGGATCCACATCCAGCGCCTGGGCAAGTGCGCTGCCACCATCACTCCGCAATCACACACCATGACCGACGCAGTGGCGATCATGACCGGCGCAGCCACCGCCTGAGGTCCGGCTAGTACCCTCCCGCTCTACCGGAGCCCCTTCTCCGCCCGCGGACCTCCCCCAGGTCCGCGGGCGGATCCATACCGGGAGTTCCCATCATCACCATCCCACGAGAGACAGACCATGGATTACCTCACAACAGCCCGGAACGACGCTCACCAGATGCTCGACGTCATGGTCATAGGCGAAGCGCTGATCGACGTGGTCACCACGTCGCACGACACGGTGGAACACCCCGGCGGCTCACCGGCCAACGTCGCCTACGGACTTGGCCGCCTCGCCGTCACCACAGGTCTGCTCACAGCCATCGCCTCGGACGCGCGTGGGATTTCCATCGAAAACCACCTCAGCAGCGCAGGCGTCATACTTCTGCCCGGATCAAAATCCCTCACCAAAACGGCATCGGCCACAGCAACCCTTGAACCCGACGGCTCCGCCAAGTACGACTTCGACATCTCCTGGGACCTTGCCCCGACAGCCCCCGCCTACTTCCCAAAAATCCTGCACACCGGATCCATCGCCACTTTCCTTAATCCCGGCGCCGGCGCCGTGAAATCCCTGCTCGAACAAGCCCGCACACACTGCATGGTCACCTATGACCCGAATATCCGTCCAGCGCTGCTCGGCAGCCACAGGGAAGCTTTGGCCACCTTCGAAGAGCTCGTGCCCCTAACCGACGTCGTCAAACTCAGCGACGAAGACGCCCACTGGCTGTACCCCCAAAAAAGCCTGGACGAAACCGCAGCACACATCCTCGGTCTGGGCGCCGGACTTACCGTCATCACCAAAGGCGCCGACGGCTCACAATTCACCACCGCCGCCGCTAACATCAGCATTCCCGCCGTGAAGTCCAAAGTAGCCGACACCATCGGCGCCGGGGACTCCTACATGTCCGCCCTGATCCTGGGCTTTCTCACCCGAGGAACCGAAGGCTTCGCCCCAGCTGTCTTGGAGCAGCTTGGACACACCGCAGCTGCAGCCGCGGCCATCACCGTGCAGCGCCCGGGAGCAAACCCCCCGACCCTGGAAGAACTCAACATCGCAATCGAAGCCCATTCCGGTGCCCAATACGGGGGTTCCTGAACCACCTAATCAAATGACGGTTGTCACTCAAGACCGTTCACGAAATAAGATGGTCGCCGCCTATCTGAGGCGGCGCGCCGCGTTTCGTGATCGGTGTCCGCGAACGGCCGTGCTGCTGCACAGATCCCGATATATCGCCACTCAATAGGGGACATTGCCACTTAGGTTAACTGCGTATAGGCCAAGTTCGTGACGCGTCAGAGGTTTTTTGCGCCAGCAGCACCAACCGGTCGATATCCAGGTTTGTGAGTTTCTGACAGCGCCGTCACGGCGGCAATATCCTGTGGGGTCGTTCGACAGCACCCACCCACGAGCCGTGCACCAAGTTCACGCCAGATTGGCGTTCCCTCCGCAAGGCTTGCGGGCTGTTTGGTATCGGGGCCTGAAGTGCTCGCCGCGGCCGGACCCCACGTTTTGGTGACTGCGTCATAGCTTTCGCCCGAATTCGGATATGCGATCAGGGGCGTATCAGTGGCTCTGCCCAGGGCCTCCAGCGATGGGGAGACCAGCTCCAGCGGCACGCAGTTCACGCCGATAGCCGCCACGAGCGGCTCCGCCGAAAAGAGCTTTGCCGCCTGAGCCAGCGGCGTACCGTCGCTGAGGTGGCCGCCATCCCGTAACGTGAAGGAGAGCCAGGCTTCGACGTCAAACTCTTTCATGAGTGCCAGCAGGGCCTCGGCCTCCGGCAATGAAGGCAGCGTCTCACAGGCAAGAAAGTCCGCTCCGGCCGCCACCAGCGCTGCGATTCGAGGCCGGTGGAACTCCAAAAACTCGTTTTGGCTGAGGACATAGTCGCCTCGGTATTCCGATCCATCGGCAAGGTACGCGCCGTAGGGCCCGACCGATCCTGCAACCAGCAGGGGGCCCGCATCCGGTTTTTCCGCCAGGTACTCGCGGCGTGCCTCGTCGGCCAGGCGCACACTCAATGCCACCCGCTCCAAGGCCGCTTCCTCGCCGATGCCGCGGCGCGCAAATCCCAGGGGTGTGGCTTGATAGCTAGCCGTGATGGCGACAGTGGCTCCGGCGCGGAAGTAATCGTGGTGTACGCGCTTGACCAGTTCCGGTTGCTCCAGAAGGACTTTAGCCGACCACAAAGGGTCTTCCAGATCGCAGCCGTGCGCTTCAAGCTCGGTGGCGAGTGCACCGTCCACGGTCAGGTTCGCTCCGGCGTCGAGAGTGCGGGAAAGCAAGGGGTTACTGGGCATCGTTCACGGCTCCAAGCATTTCGGTTTGTTCTTTCCTGCCGGGCAGTTGCAGCGCCTCGCGGCCCGGCAATGCAAGGTAGCACAGCGTGCAGTGCCAAAAGGCGCAGTGCAGCCCGTGGCTTGCAGATGACGGTCAGCAGCCGCTAGCGCTGACCGGTGTTCCGCGGCTCAGTCACGCCCAGAGTCTGGCGGATGTGCCGAGAGAACGCGCCCCTCCTCCAAAGGTGTGCGTAATAAGCATTTGTTCATGCTTGTAATGCTCATCACTCTATGCCACCATAGCCTTCAGACACCATTTGCGAACTGCCCAGGAAGAGGCTTCCCTTGAAAATTGCAATGAAATCAGTCCGCAAGCTGCGCGTGCATTGGCCCATAGCTTCGGAAACTTTCTCGCGGCTCGCCAGGGGCGACGCAGAAGCGTTCAAAGATGAGGCCGGCATCGCGGCCCTGCTCCAGGCTTCGTCGGAATCCCCTGACTTAGGGGATTTTGGCAACTACAGGCATGTATTTGAATCCGGCCTGGGCTTCGAGGGATTCACCTGCACTGAAGGCGCTAACCCTACGTTGGGGCAGGTGGGGCAGCGGACAATTTCGCCTACCTTGGTCTTCACGACGTATTTCGATGCGACGCTCCCTGATGCCGCCGTGGAACGCTTCCTGCAGCACATCGTGGATATCCATCCCTGGGAGGTACCGGTCATCGAACTGACAGGCCCGGTCAGCGTCTCTAGCACAGCCCTTCCCGCACTCTTTGAGAGCGAGGCCGCATCATGATTGAAGCCACCACGGCTGGACTTTGGGACGGTCTGCAGGCGTTGCTGGCGGGCAGGTCATTCACCGATCTGACGCACGCCTTCCACCCCGGCCAGCCGCATTTCCCGGCCTTCCCCGACGAAATCAGGGAGGCGGTCTTCGACCTGGAGAAAGGCGACGGTTTCACCGCTCACCGCTATTCGATCATCGGCCAATGGGGTACGCACGTTGACCCTCCCTCGCATTTCATCCGCGGGGGACGGACCTTGGACCAGATTCCCGTGGAGGACATGGTCCTTCCACTGGCCATCCTCGACATCACCGCGCGGGTCACCGCAAATGCGGACGCCACTCCCACGATGGAAGACGTCCAGGCATGGGAGCGCCGCAATGGTGCCATCGCACCGGGGTCCTTTGTGGCGTTGCGGACAGGGTGGAGCCATCGTTGGCCCGACACCGACGCCATGGCAAACAGGGACGATAAGGGGGCCAGCCACACACCTGGCTGGTCCCAGGAAGTCCTCTCCTTCCTGATCGAGGAGCGGTCGGTAACTGCCGTCGGCCATGAGCAGACGGACACAGACCCGGGACTGGCTACGTCCCGCCAGGATTTCAGCTTGGAGACCTATGTCCTGGCGCGGAACCGGTGGCAGATCGAGCTGATGGCGAACCTGGACGGACTTCCAGAAGCCGGCGCGATCCTCATTGCAAGCTGGCCGAAACCCCTGCACGGCAGCGGCTTTCCAGCCCGTGTCTTCGCCATCCACTAAGACACGTTGGTGCAGTGACTAGAATCGGATCCATGTCTAAGACGTCCAGCATGGGCCGGGGAATCATGGCTGTCCTCGCGGTAGGCTCCCGCAACGCAGAAGGCCTGTCTGGCGGAACGGTCGCTGATATAGCAGCCGATCTGGGCAGGGACCGCAGCCAGGTTTCGCGCAGCCTGCGGACCGCCGAGCAGGAGGGGTTTCTGGCACGCGGAGACTACCGGTCCTACACAATGAACTGGTCGCTCCTGACAGACGCACAGCTGTTGACAGAGCAACGGCTGCAGACCGACGGCGTAACCGCCCTGGAAGGCTTGGCCGGTGAAACAAACGAAGGATGCTTCCTTGGAGTTATGAGCGGAAACAGTACTGTCACCATCGGTGAGCGTGTTCCGGCAAGTAGCAACATGGTCGGTTCGTGGCTGGGCCGTCCCTACCCGGCGTATTGTAGCGATGCCGGCCAGGCCCTGCTGTGGGAAGCCTCGGACGCCCAGGTCCGAACCATTTTCTCCGGCGTTCCCTTCGTGCGCCATGGCCCCAATACACCGCTTGACGTCGAGGACTTCCTGTCACGACTGCGCGGGGCGCGGGCACGGGGGTACTCCGTTGTCGACGAGGAAGCCGAACCAGGACTTTACTCCCTGGCCGTTCCGATTCGCGACTTCAAGGGCGATGTGGTGGCAGCGCTTCAGGTCGTCGGCGCCAAGACACGCTTGGAGCCGCGCCTGGAGCTATGCGCCACGGCTCTCGTGTCCTGGGGAAAGTGGCTTGAGTCAGCGTTGGGTCACGCGGCGCCGCAGAACCGGCCCTAGCTGGCAAGGCCCTTCCGGACCGCGTTGCCCCGGGGACGGCCCTCAAAGGACCCCAGCCGCTCGGCTGCTGCCGTAAGGGCCTTTGCAATGTCATTGGTGCTGGGTTTGATCTCGGCCCGGCTGCCGAGGACGCTGAGCGCGGCAAGAATCGATCCTTCAGCGTTGCGGACCGGAACGGCCAGTTCGTAGATTCCGTGCTCGAATTCTTCCTCCGCGACAATGAAGCCCCGCGCCCTGTCCCGGTCCATCAGTTCGGCGACTTCTTGCGGCGAATGGGCCGCCCCCGGACCGCCTACGCCGATAAAGTTGACATCCTGGAGAAGGACTTCCACGGCTGGCTGTTGGTCGTCCCACAGCAAGGCCCGTCCGGAGCCGGTACACCACACGGGCGTCACCATGCCGGGTTTCACGAAGCTGCCGGGTACCGCATCGTTACTGGAGGCCCGCAGGAGAACGACCCGGAAGCCATCACGGACGGAAACTCTGGATCTAAGGCCGAAAGAAGCCACTAAGGCCTCAAGTTCGGTTTTTGATTCGCGGACCCAGCCGGTATTCAGTGCTGCGGCCAGGCTGAAAAAACGTGGACCGGTTCGGAAGGGACCGCGTTCGACTCGCTCCAGCAGTCCCAGCTCACACAATTCCTGCGTCAGCCGTGAGACGCGGCTTTGTTCCATATCCAGCTCGGATGCGAGCTGGGAAACGCCGAGAAGCCGCCTGCCCCGCTTCTCCCTGTCTGCGACCAACCGAACTATTCGAAGTCCTTGGGCCATGGACGACGCTTCCGAGGAAGAATCCATGCTCCGTGCTCCTTCCGCCCGATGACTACGCCTATTCTCACATGTCTTCATTGTTGACCAGGACGCGGTTTCCTTGCGCCCACACAGTGTAGAGGTCAGCGAGTATCGCTGAATTCGCTGCTTCCAGTTCTGCGGGAGCGATTTCTGCGCGTCCCTGCCGCCCGAACAGCACGACTTCGTCTCCAGGGGAAACTCCCGCCACGTCGGTGACGTCGACAACCATGGAATTCATCGAAACGATGTCGACTATGGCAGCGCGTCGGCCGCGGACAAGCACGCTGCCTTGGCTGGCCAGTGCCCGCCGGTAACCATCTCCGTAACCCGCTGTCACTGATGCCAGCCTTGAGTCCCGGTCCAAGGTGTGGGTTAGCCCGTAGCCGACCCTGGTACCTGCTGCATAGCTATTAATGGAAGCGATCCGGGCTTTGAAGGCCAAACACCGTTGGAAGTGCCCTGTTGTAGGTTCCGAATCGCCGTAGAGGACTGCCCCGGCACGGACCATGTCCAGCCACGAGCCGCGGACGTGCAGCGCGGCGTAGGAGTTGGCACAGTGGAGCAGCACGTCCTCCCGGCGCGTTCCGGTCAGTTGGAGCAGCGTCAACGCCTGATTGCGGAAACGAAGTAGAGCCGTTTCGATATGGCCGGTATCGTCCTTGGGAAAATGAGTCATGATCCCGGCCAGTATGAGCCCAGGGTGGCTCACGATCCCTACCGCAGATGCCCGCCCAAGCGTGGACGAGACGTCGAGGCTGTGCCTGCTGATCCCGGAAGCGTTGATATCGAGGTGAATGCGGATCGCCGTCCCGGCCTCGGCAGCGATCTTGTGCATCTCCCAGGCGCTCTGCGGGTCGGCTACAAGTTCTTCGACTCCGTGACGCATGCCGGCCCTGATCTCCTGCGGAGCCGCGGCACGGACACGCAAAATCCGGCCCGCAAAACCGCAGCGGCGTGCAATGGCTGCCTCCTCGTTACTTCCTACTCCGACGAAGGGGACGCCTAGACGAACAAGGGAAGGGAGTAAAAGGTCAGCTCCGTGTCCGTATGCATGGGACTTGACCACTGCGCACAGGAGCGCCCGGTTATCGATCATAGAC
>NZ_KI914967.1:2881-12210 GCF_000520575.1 Arthrobacter sp. I3 | reverse complement strand
GTCGCCGTCGCCGCGTGGAAGTCCACGCTGACGCCGGCCGGCAGCACGGTGAGCAGTTCCTCGAGGGTGGACCGCAGGTAACGGCCGTAGAGGGCCCGGCTGGGGAAGTCCGCCTGGCCGAGCCGTGAGAGCTCGGCACGTTCGTCGTCAGTGAGCGAAGGGTGCGGGTGGGCCTGCTGGAGTTCGCGCCACCGGTCGAATGTGCGCCCGGCCAGGGGCGGCACGAGTTCCGGGTCTTCGGGGACCACGGTGGGATAGAAGGACTGCGTGTTCATCAAGTACAGCCGCGACTGTCCGGGCTGCCAAACGTGCCCCGGGCCCGCCGGATAAGGGTCCACCACGTCGATGTGCAGGGTGCCCGCGGAGCCGGCGAAGGCCCAGTTGGCGAGGAGCCTTTCCAGCACGCTCGTGCCCCGGGGACCGGCGCCTATCACTGCCGTCCGGATGCTTCGAGATATGCCCACGGCATCCAGCGTATCGGCAACCCGGCCGCCGGCTTGACCTCCTTGTGACTTGCCACTGCCGCACCGATGTTCTTGGATGGGAAAATGACCACCACAGAAGCTGACCACCCGTCCGCGTCCGGCGAGGCCACCGGCGCCCTCCCGGCTGGAGGGACTTCCCCCGAACCCGTCGACGAGAACATCTGGCTGGAGGACATCTACGGCCAGGAGCAGCTGGCGTGGGTCCGTGAACAGAACGCCCGCACCGAGGAGCTCCTCGAGGACGCCGACTACGCCGATCTGGAAGGCCGGATCCTGGAGGTCCTCGACTCCACCGACCGGATCCCGATGGTGGGCAAGCACGGCGAGTGGTACTACAACTTCTGGAAGGACCGGGACAATCCCAGGGGCCTGTGGCGGCGCACCAGCTGGGACAGCTACCGGGCCGGGACCCCCGAGTGGGATGTCCTGCTGGATGTCGACGCCCTCGCCGCCGCCGAGGGCCAGGATTGGGTCTTCCACGGCGCCAACTTCCTCCGCCCGGCCCCGGGTGAACCCCACCGGCGGGCCCTGCTGGCGTTCTCCCCCGACGGCGGGGACGCCAACCGCCACCGGGAGTTCGACGTCGAGGCCCGCGGCTTCGTGGACCCGGCCGACGGCGGCTTCGACCTCCCGACCGGCAAGGGCAATGCCTCTTGGCTGGACGGGGACACCCTGCTGGTCGCCACCACCGCCAACGATTTGCCGCGGACCACCTCGTCCTATGCCCGCACCGGGGTTAAGCTGCGCCGCGGCGAGTCCCTGGCCCAGGCCGAGCAGCTGTTCGACATTCCCGAGGACCACATGATGGCGATCGTGGCCCACGACTCCACACCGGGCTTCGAACGCACGTTTGCCGTCGACTGGATCAGCTTTTTCGAGAAGAACACCTCGGTGCTGCGCGATGGTGCGTGGGTGCAGATCGACGTGCCGGCGGACGTGAACCTGAGCTCGCACCGTGAATGGCTGCTGTTCCGCCCGCAGCGTGACTGGACCGTCAACGGCACCACCCACCCGGCGGGCTCCCTGCTCGCGGCCGGCTTCGAGGACTTCCTCGCCGGCTCCCGGGACCTCGCCGTGCTCTTCACGCCCGATCCGCACACCTCCCTGCAGTCCTGGAGCTGGACGCGGGACTTCCTGCTGCTGAACCTGCTCCGGGACGTGTCCTCGGAGATCCACGTCCTGGATCCGCGGCGCCCCGGCACGGACGCCGCCTGGGCGGCCACCGTGCTGGACGCCTGCCCGCCCCTGCACGACGTCAATGCCTTCGCGGTGGATGACGAGGACGACGCCGAAGGCTCGGACGACGACGGTACCGGCGGCGCCGCCTCGGTCACCGAAGGCGAGGCGCCGGGCGCAGGGAACGACTTCTGGCTGGTGGCCACCGGCTTCACGACGCCGACCACCCTGACCCGCGGGACACTCGCCCGCGACAGTGACTGCGGGGCTGCCGAAGGCGTGACCAGCACGCACGAGGTGATAAGGACCTCGCCGTCGTTCTTCGACGAGGCCGGCTACGAGGTCCAGCAGCACTTCGCGGCCTCCAGCGACGGCACGAAGGTTCCGTACTTCCAGGTGGCCGCCAAGGACCTGGTGCTGGACGGCCAGAACCCGACCCAGCTTTCCGGCTACGGCGGCTTCGAGATTTCGCGGACGCCGGCGTACAGCGGCGCGATCGGCCGGGCGTGGCTGGAGCGGCGCACGGCGGAGTCCAGCGGCGTAGAGGGCGAGGGCACACACCGCCGCGGCGGCGTCTACGTGGTGGCGAACATCCGCGGCGGCGGCGAGTACGGGCCCGACTGGCACCGCGCCGCGCTGCAGGGCAACCGCCACCGGGCGTACGAGGACTTCGCCGCCGTCGCGAAGGACCTGATCTCCCGCGGCGTCACGTCCCGTCAGCGGCTCGGCTGCGTGGGCGGCTCCAACGGCGGACTGCTGGTGGGCAACATGCTCACCCAGTACCCGGAGCTTTTTGGCGCCGTGTCCTGCGGGGTCCCGCTCCTGGACATGCGCCGGTACACCAAACTGTCCGCGGGCTATTCCTGGATCGGCGAATACGGCGACCCCGACGTGCCCGAGCAGTGGGAGTTCCTGAAGACGTTTTCGCCGTACCACCTGCTCAAGGACGGCGTGGACTACCCGGAGGCGTTTATTTGGACGGCGACTTCGGATGACCGGGTGGGGCCGGTCCAGGCCCGGAAGATGGCGGCCCGCATGCAGGCCATGGGCATCCCCAATGTCTGGTTCCACGAGGCCCTCGAGGGCGGCCACGCGGGAGCTTCGGACAACCGGCAGGCAGCGGCCCTGCAAAGCCGCAGCCAGCATTTCCTGTGGCGGGCCCTCGCCGGCACCGAGGCGTAAGGCCCGCACCCAAGCAACGCGGAGTCACTTAGTGCCCATCCGGAGGGCCCCGCATGGGCCGGATCTGACCCCGCGTTGCTCTGGAGCGGGCCGTTTTGCACTGCGTGGCACCTTCTGCGTATCCTTGGTTGGCTAGTTATTAGCAATTGGAGACGTGCCAGAGCGGCCGAATGGGCTTCACTGCTAATGAAGTGTGGGGCACAACTCCACCGGGGGTTCAAATCCCCCCGTCTCCGCGTTTGGCCCCGGTCCTCGGACCGGGGCCTTTTGCGTTCCCGGGCAGATCAGGGCGGATCGACGTCGTTCATTCGCGCTGGTCTGCCCCCAGCAGTCACGTCCCCCGCCCCGGCCCGTCCGGTGGCCGGACGCCTCACGCCCGCCGGCGGATCCGGATGGCAGGATAGGCCCATGTCGAGCAACACGGAATTTGACGCCATCATCGTCGGCGGCGGCCACAACGGACTGGCCGCGGCCACGTACCTGGCCAAGGCCGGGCGGGACGTCCTGGTCCTGGAAAAGCTGGAACACGCCGGCGGCGCCGCGGTATCCGCTCACGCGTTCGACGGCGTCGACGCCCGCCTCTCGCGCTATTCGTACCTCGTCAGCCTCCTGCCCCGGCAGATCATCGACGACCTCGGCCTGCGCATCACGCTGGCACGACGGCGCTATTCCTCCTACACCCCGGACCCCGCAGACGGCAGCCGGGCCCTGCTGGTGGACAACGGGGACGAGGCCGCCACGGCCGCGTCGTTCGCCGCCGTCGGCGCTCTCGATGGCGAGTTCGGCGCCTTCACCGCGTTCTACGCCGCGTGCCGGCAGCTCACGGAGGCGCTCTGGCCCACAATGACCGCGCCGCTGCTGGCGCGGTCCGACGCCCGGGCCCTCGCCGCCAGGGCCGGGGCCGACGCGGCGTGGGAGGCCATGATCGAACATCCCATCGGGCAGGCGATCCGCCGGGAGCTGGGCAGCGACCTGGTCCGCGGTGTGGTCCTGACGGATGCGCTGATCGGTACCTTCGCCCGGGCTGAAGATGAGGACCTGCAGCAAAACATCTGCTTCCTCTACCACCTGATCGGCGGCGGGACGGGGGACTGGGACGTGCCGGTCGGCGGCATGGGCGCGGTCTCCGGCGAACTGGAGCGAGCCGCGCGCGACGCCGGCGCGACCATCCTCACCTCCGCGGACGTCACCGCCGTCCGGCCCGGCGGCGGCGTGGACTACCGCCACGGCGGGCAGGGCCACTCGGCAACTGCCCGGTGGCTGCTGTCCAATGTGGCGCCGGCCGTCCTGGACCGACTGCGCGGCCTGCCTGCCGCCGCCGCCGGCGCCCCTGCCGGCGCCCTTGGCATTTCACCGGTCGCCGCCACCAACCCGAACCACCGCCGTGAGGGCGCGCAGGTCAAGGTCAACCTGCTGCTCAAACGCCTCCCCCGGCTGCTGGACGGTTCCGTGAGCCCCGAGGCCGCGTTCGGCGGGACGTTCCACATCAACGAGACCTGGTCCCAGCTCGACGCCGCCTACAGCACCGCCGCGGCCGGATCCGTGCCCTCGCCGCTGCCGTGCGAAATCTACTGCCACTCGCTGACCGACCCGAGCATCCTGTCCCCGGAACTGCAGGCCGTCGGCGCCCAGACGCTGACCGTCTTTGGCCTGCACGTCCCGGACCGGCTGGTCACGGCGGAGAACAATGAGGACCGCCGCGCCGAACTGCAGGCGGCCGTCCTGGCCTCCCTGAACTCCGTCCTGGCCGAGCCCGTCGAGGATCTGCTCCTGACCGGTCCGGACGGGCGGCCCTGCATCGAAACCAAGACCACCCTGGACATTGAACGCGCCGTCGGGATGCCCCGCGGCAATATCTTCCACGGCGGCCTCGACTGGCCGTTCGTGGAGGACGGCGAACCGCTGGACACCCCGGCGCGCCGCTGGGGCGTGTCCACGGACGATCCGCAGATCCTGCTCTGCGGCTCCGGTGCCCGCCGCGGCGGCGCCGTCAGTGCGATCGGCGGACACAACGCCGCCATGGCCGTGCTGGAATCGGAACCACCCCTGCGCCATGGGTGAACCAGTGCAATGGGTGAATCAGTGCAATGGATGAGCCGGCGCTATGGGTGAACCGGACCGTGGGGACACGCGCATGAACGCCTCCCCGCGCGGCGCGGACCCGGCCGGGGGCAGTTGGAGCCCGCGGCTGGCCCTGCTGGTGGCCGCGACGTTCTTCATGGAATTCCTCGACGGGACCGTCCTGACCACCGCCATACCCAGTATCGCCGCCGATTTCGCGGTGCCTGCCGCCGACGTGAACATCACCATGACCGCCTACCTGATGACGGTGGCGATGGGCATCCCGCTCAGCGGCTGGCTCGCGGAGCGGCTCGGTGCCCGCCGGGTGTTCTGCCTCGCCATCGCCATTTTCACGGCCGCGTCACTGCTCTGCGCGCTCAGCCAGGACCTGACCATGCTCACGCTGAGCCGTGTCCTGCAGGGTGCCGGCGGCGCCATGATGGTCCCGGTGGGCACGCTGGTGGTGCTCCGCGGCACCCCGAAGAAGGATCTGCTGCGCGCGACGGCCTTCCTCGTGTGGCCCGGGCTGCTGGCCCCGGTCCTCGCCCCGCTGGTGGGCGGAGCGCTGACGACCTACCTGTCCTGGCACTGGATCTTCCTGGTCAACCTCCCCCTGGGCCTGGCGGCCTTCCTGGCCGCGCTGCGCCTGGTACCCCCAGTCCGCGGCGACAGCACGCGGCGCCTGGACTGGCTCGGACTGGTCCTGACCACGCTCGGGGTGGGATCCCTGCTGGTCGGCCTGGAATTGATGGGCGGCCGGGACGCCGGACTGCTGGCGGCCGCGGCGATCGCTGCGGGCCTGCTGTTCCTGGCCGCCGCCGCGGCCTGGATGCGTCGGACCAGCACGCCGCTGTTCAATCTGTCCGTCTTCGGCACGCGGACGTTCCGCGCGACGGCGACGGGAGGCTTCGTGTACCGCCTGACCATCAGCGCGGTGCCGTTCCTGCTGCCGCTGATGTTCCAGGTCGGTTTCGGCTGGGACCCGCTGCGCGCCGGGGCGATGGTGTCGGCCGTGTTCGTGGGGAACATCGGGATCAAGCCCGCCACGACGCCCCTGATCCGGCGTTTCGGGTTCAAGCCCGTACTGGTGTTCGCGTCTCTGGCCTCCGCAGCCACTTTCGCGCTGTGCGCGCTGCTCGACGCCGGCACGCCGGAACCGCTGATTGTCGCGGTGCTCGTGGCCAGCGGGGCGTTCCGCTCGATCGGATTCTCGGCGTACGCGTCCGTGCAGTACGCCGACGTCGTCCCGGCCCAGCTGCCGTCCGCCAACGCCGTCTCCGCGACGCTCGTGCAGCTCGCCACCGCGGCCGGGATCGCGGTCGGGGCACTCCTGCTGCGGGTCTTCGAGGCAGGCAGCCGCGCGGGATCCCCCGGGGTCGCCGGTGATCCGGCGGCGCCGTACCGGGCGGCGTTCCTGGCCATCGCTGTCCTGATGCTCCTGAGCACCCTGGACAGCCTGCTCCTCCCCCGCCACGCCGGTGCTGAGGTCAGCCGGCCTGGCCCAGCACCAGCGGCAGAACGGCGCCGGCGCCCGCGAGCCTGAGGGCCCGCCCGGAGACGGTCAGGGTCCAGCGGCTGTCCACGAGGTCGTCCACCAGCATGACGCTCTGGCCACGGATTCCGGCCAGGGCCTCCTCCAGCTCCGGTCCCACCACCAGGCGGTCCCAGACGCCGGCGAGCCGGTAGGCGCTGTTCCCGCCGCGGCCGCCGGTGGGTCCGCCGTGGTTGAGCTGCAACTGGCCCAGATACGGGATGCGGCCAATCTCCGAGATCCCGCGGGCCAGGGAATCCACCAGCAACGGCTTCCCTCGGGAGGGCAGGCTGATGATCGCGGCAGGCCGGCCGGCCCCGCTCCAGCCAGCGGTCCGGGCATCTCCGGTGCCCCACTCCCGGAGCACCTGGACGCAGGCCTGCAGCATGCCCGGGTCCACGGGCCGGTCGGGCGCACCGGCGGCGAAGGCCTCCCGCAGGGCCCCGCCCCAGCCAAGGTCCGTCAGGCGCGCCAGCACCCGGCCGTCCGCGAGGGCCTCATCCGGCTTGATCTTGCCCTTGACCGGCACGCCCAGGCGGTCCATGCCGCTGGGCCACTGCAGCCGCGGTTCCAGGGCGACGCCGGCCCGGCGCAGGGTCTGCCCGGCGGTCTCCGTGGCGTCCTCGGCGATGTCGGCGCGGAACCAGCGGCCCGCGCAGTTGTCGCAGCGGCCGCAGGCGCGGGCCGTTTCGTCGTCCAGCACCGAGGTGATGTATTCCATCCGGCAGCCGGCCGTGTCCTGGTAGATGACCATCGAGTCCTGTTCATCCACCCGGGCCTCGGCGATCCGGCCGTACCGCTCGGCGTCGTAGTTCCACGGCTGTCCCGTGGAACGCCAGCCGCCGCCGACGCGTTCGACGGCGCCGTCCACGGCCAAGACTTTCAGCAGCAGCTCCAGCGGGGTGCGGCGCAGGTCCACCCGGGCCTCGAGCGCCACCGTGGACACCGCCGTGCCTGCCTCGGCGAGGGCCGTCAGGACCGCGGCAGCCTTCTCCTCGGACGGCATGGACGCCGTGGCGAAGTACTGCCAGATGTCGCGGTCCTCGGATCCCGGCAGCAGCAGGACGTCGGCGTTCGCCGCACCACGGCCGGCACGGCCCACCTGCTGGTAGTACGCCACCGGCGACGACGGCGCGCCCAGGTGCACAACGAAGCCGAGGTCCGGCTTGTCGAAACCCATGCCGAGGGCGGAGGTGGCCACGAGCGCCTTGACCTGGTTGTCCTTCAGGAGCTGCTCGGCGCGTTCCCGGTCCGCGGGGTCCGTGCGGCCGGTGTAGGCGAGGACCTCGTGCCCCGCCTCGGCCAGCAGGCGGGCGGTGTCCTCGGCGGCCGAGACCGTGAGCGTGTAGATGATGCCGCTGCCCTGCAGATCCTGCAGGTGGGTCAGCAGCCAGCCGAGGCGTTCGCGGGAATCGGGCAGGGTCAGGACACCGAGCCGGAGCGAATCCCGGCCCAGGGCGCCACGGATGGTGAGCACGTCCTTGCCGAGCTGTTCCTCGATGTCATGCACCACCCGGGAGTTGGCCGTGGCGGTGGTGGCGAGCACCGGGACCGTGTCCGGGAGCTGCGTGATGAGGTCCGCGATGCGCCGGTAGTCGGGGCGGAAGTCGTGGCCCCAGTCCGAGATGCAGTGGGCCTCGTCAATCACCAGCAGCCCGGTCCGGCGGACGAGCTCGGGCAGCTGGTTTTCCCGGAAGGACGGGTTAGTGAGTCGTTCCGGCGAGACCAGCAGGACGTCCACTTCATCGGCGGCGAGCTGCTCGCGAACGGTGTCCCAGTCCAGCTGGTTTGCGGAGTTGATCGCCACCGCCCGCACCCCGGCCCGCGCCGCGGCCGCGACCTGGTCCCGCATGAGGGCCAGGAGCGGGGACACGATCAGGGTGGGCCCGGCGCCGCGGCGGCGCAACAGCAGGGAGGCGACAAAGTACACGGCCGACTTCCCCCAGCCGGTGCGCTGCACCACCAGGGCCCGCCTGCCGCCGTCGACCAGGGCCTCAATGGCCTCGAACTGGCCGTCATGGAACTCGGCTTCAGGATGGCCCACGAGCTCCCGCAGTACGTTCTGGGCCTGTTCCCGGGTCGAGGATGTGGTGCCGGCTAGGGCCGTGCTGGAAAGGGCGTTCTGGTTACTGGCCATTGCTTCAGTATCCCAGCCCCCTCCGACAGCCACGAAGCCGTTACCCGCTATGTGCACAAACCAGGCGTGTAGACAACGGTGCGGACAGGCCGGCGCGTCAGGGCCGCAACGTAAGATAAGACGCGTGACTACGGACAAGACAAAGACTTTTGACCTCTCGACCTCGTTCAAGGCCTACGATGTGCGCGGAATCGTGGGGCAATCCATCACCGCGGAGATCGTCGAAGCTGTCGGTGCCGCCTTCGTCGACGTCCTGGAACTCACAGGGCAGACCGTGCTGGTGGGCGGGGACATGCGCCCCTCCTCCCCCGAGTTCGCCAAAGCCTTCGCGAACGGCGCAGCCACCCGCGGCGCCAACGTCCAGCTGCTGGACCTGATCTCCACCGACGAGCTCTACTACGCGTGCGGGGCCCTCAACGCCGCCGGCGCCACGTTCACCGCGAGCCACAACCCGGCCGAATACAACGGCATCAAGATGGCCAAGGCCGGCGCCGTGCCGATCTCCTCCGAAACCGGGCTCATGGAAATCCAGGCCCGCGCCGAGGAATACCTCAACGCCGGCACCATCCCCGCGGCCGGCAGCACTGGCCTGATTGGCGTGCAGGACGTCCTCAAGGGCTACGCGGAGTACCTGCGGTCCCTGGTGGACCTGCGCGGTTCCCGGCCGCTGAAGGTTGTGGTGGATGCCGGCAACGGCATGGCTGGCCTGACCACCCCCTTGAACTGCACGGAGATCATGCCGCCGAACTTCTTCATC
>NZ_KI914967.1:0-2781 GCF_000520575.1 Arthrobacter sp. I3 | reverse complement strand
ACCACCCCCGCCGTGCTTGGCGATGCCCTGCTGCCCAAGCTTCCGCTGGAGATCGTGCCGCTGTACTTCGAGCTCGACGGATCCTTCCCGAACCACCCGGCCAACCCGCTGGAGCCGGAAAACCTGCGCGACCTGCAGGCCGCCGTCGTCGAACACGGCGCGGACATCGGCCTGGCCTTCGACGGCGACGCCGACCGCTGCTTCGTGATCGACGAGAAGGGCGAGCCTGTCTCGCCGTCGGCCATCACCGGCATGGTGGCCCGCCGCGAGATCGCCCGCGCCCAGGGCCTCGGTGAAGACACGCCCACCGTCATCCACAACCTGCTGACCTCCCGCGCGGTTCCCGAACTCGTCGAACGCCACGGCGGCCGACCCGTCCGCACCCGCGTGGGGCACTCCTTCATCAAGGCCGTCATGGCCGCGGAAGGGGCCATCTTCGGCGGGGAACACTCGGCCCACTTCTACTTCCGCGACTTCTGGAATGCGGACACCGGCATGCTGGCCGCCATGCACGTCCTCGCCGCCCTGGGCGAACAGGAGGGCCCGCTCTCCGAACTCGGCCGCGAATACGAGCCGTACCGGTCATCCGGTGAGATCAACTCGGAAATCGAGGACAAGGCCGCCGCGGTCGAGCGGGTCCGCGAGGACTTCCACAACGAGGACGTCGAGGTCGACTACCTCGACGGCAGCACCTTCATCGCCACCGACGGCAGCTACTGGTTCAACCTGCGCCCGTCCAACACCGAACCGTTCCTGCGCCTCAACGTTGAAGCCACGGACGCCGCCACCATGGAACGCGTCCGCGACCGCGTCCTGGCGCTGGTCCGGGGCTAGCGGTGGCAGTACACCCGGAAGAATCCGCCAACACCGGATCCTGGCGCGAGTCCGTGCCGGACGCCAGCGCCACGGACCTGGAGAACCTGCTCGGCACCGGCGTCGGTGCCGCGCAGGAGCAGCTGGAACGCAACGGCGGCTTCCTGCCCTTCGCCCTGGTGGTGCAAAACGACGGCGAAGTCCGGCTGGTGGCAGTCACACCCGCGGACGCGAGCGACGGATCGGACGCCGACTTCGACGCGGACGCCATGATCCGGGACCTCCACGAGTTGCTCCGGCAGCACCGGGAGGAGTTCCGGGCCGCCGCCGTCGTCTGCGACATTACGCTGCTCGAGGAAGACTCGGACGCCATCCACGTCGCGGCAGAGCACCAGGACGGCTCCCTGTTCGCCGCCGTGCTGCCCTACGCCGCGAACGCCGGGACGCACGAACTCGAGTTCGGCCAGCTGGCCGCCGATACCAACGAGCCCGCCGTCTGGGTGGACTAGACCGCCCTTAGGCTGGGGATATGAAGATCAATGCGTTCGCCGATGTGAGCCTTCGCGCTTTGCTGGTGCTCGCGGCCGTTCCGGACGGCGGGCTCCTGACCACCCAGAGCATCGCCGACGCCGTCGGCACGCCGTACAACCACGTCAGCAAGGCGATGGCGAAGCTGCGCGCATTGGGCCTGATCGACGTCGAACGCGGCCGCAACGGCGGATCCCGGCTGAGCAGCGCGGGCCGGACCGCAACGGTCGGCCAGCTGCTGCGGCAACTCGACACCCGCCTGGACCCGGCCGACTGCGTCGCCACGGGCGGGACGTGCCCGCTCATCACCGAATGCCGGCTCCGGGCCGCGCTGGCCCGGGCCCGCGAAGCCTTCTATGGCGAACTCGACGGGATCGTGATCGCGTCGCTGCCGACCTCACGGCAGATGGCGCCCGTCTTTGCGGCGATCGGGCTGCGCCCGGGGCTTTGATGTACGCCCCGCTGGCGCTCCGCCGCGGCCCCGATGACTGAAGGTGAAGAAGTCCGGGATTACCCTCCTACTCGGTCCACGGCACCGCATCCCAAGTAGGGCTACGCATTGACACCGGACCGGCGTCAGATGACAAAGTACCCCCAAGGATGTCACTACCGCCGGGGCGCCTCTTTTCGTCCGGCCACCCGAAAGGCCACTGATGAAGAGAATTCGCAGGCTTGCATCCGTCGGTGCCGGTGCACTCCTTCTCTCGATGGTGACCGTCCCAGCGGCCCACGCGGCGCCGACGGTGGTGGCGGTAGGGCCGGTTGCGGACACCTACACCTCGTCCTCAGCACCCACCACCGATTTCGGCACCAGCGGCTCGCTCGCGGTCTACGGCTCACCGGACGCCACGGCAGTCCTGCGGTTCGAGCTCCCGGCAGCCCCGGCCGGACAGGCGCTCACCAGTGCAAGCCTGCGCATACGCACCACCAGCCTGGCCTCCGCAGGCTCCGCCAACACGCTCGTCCTCCGCGCGGCAGCGGACTCCTGGTCCGAAACCGGCACGTTCTACGCCAACCGCCCCGCGGTCTCCGGGCCCACGCTCGGATCCCTGCCCGGCGGCACCGTGCCCAACACCACCTATGACATCACCCTGGACACCAGCCTCATGACCGGCTGGACCGGGTCCAGGACCCTGGCCCTGAGCGGCACGGGCTCAGACAGCTCCTGGTTCTGGTCACGACAGGCCTCCGCCTCACTGCGCCCCGTCCTCAACCTCACCTACACGGATACCGCCCCTTCCGACACCACCGCGCCCACCGCGCCGGGGTCCTTGTCGGCATCCGTAGCGGGAACTGCCGTCGCGCTGTCCTGGACAGCATCAACCGACAACACCGGCGTCACCGGCTACACCGTCCACCGCTCCACCACGGCAGGCTTCACCCCCGCCACCACCAGCAGGATCGCCGACACCACCGGGCTCAGCTACACCGACACCAACC
>NZ_KI914966.1:4911-12278 GCF_000520575.1 Arthrobacter sp. I3 | reverse complement strand
CTGCGCCCCTGATTGTTTTCCGCGCCTTCGCCGGATCTTTGCCGCTGACGAGTGCGGCGCTGGGGTGCGTGCCCTCGCTGCGGGCAGCGGCAAGGCGTCCCTTGACGCGTTCCTCGCTGGCGGTGCCGGAGAGGGTGACGGCGAATGCCTGGTGATGGTCGGCGGAACCGTATTCTGCGGCCGAGCTGGTTTCGGCCTTCCCGCCCTGGTCCTTCAGCCGTTCGCTGTCGTCGGCGGTGACCCTGCCCTCCAGCTCGCGGCCGAGCTCGGCGATGCGTGCGAAGAGGTCCGCTTCGGCGCGTTCGTAGCGTTGTTCCAGCGGCTGCTCCCTGGAACCCGTGAATCCTCCCTCGGCAAGGAGTTTCGCGTCGTGCCATTCCTTGGCGGCGTCCACGAACCTGGCGTCATTGAAATGGTCCTCGCCGGCCCCAGTGAAGTTCGCCGTGGCTTCTTCGCGAAGCTTCTCGATGGCGGGACCGTTGACGCCGTCTTTGCCGATCAAGTACAGACGTTCCTTCACCGCTGTGTCGGCAGCCTCGATGGCCGCCGGCGTCGTGGCGTCGTGTGCGCTCTGCAGCGCCGCCGACAGGGCGGGGTTGTTCAGGTATTCGACGGGCACCTGGTACCGCTCCATTTCCGGGGCCAGCGTCCGGGCCTTGGCGCTGAGTTCTTCGGCCTGAGCCGCGGCGATGAGTGCCATGTCCTTCCGGTGCTCCGCCACTGCTACGCGGCGGGCCTGTTCAGCGCTGATGGTTTCGATTCCCGATTCCAGGTACGCGGCATCCGTGCCCACGTCGCGGGTGTCGATGGCATAGCGGCGCTGGACTTCGGTCCGGATCCGTTCGGATGCGGCGAGGGCGGCCGGATCAATATCCTTCCAGCCTTCTGCGACGGCGTGTGCCGTGGCGATGTCTCCGGGCCGTGCCTTGTCCCACCATTGGTCCTTTTCCACAGGTGCCAGTGCCGCGTGGGCGGCGCTGCGTTCGGCGGCGAGACGTGCCCGGGCTTCGTGCGCTGTCTGGGTGTCCTGGTGTTCCTGTTGCCGCTGGCTCTCCTGGCGCTGGCGTGCCAGTGTCTCGGCAATGCGTGAGGCGATCATCAGCGACTGCCGGAGACCGCCGTCCAGGGCGTCATCCATTCCATCTGATTCACTCATGCTGTTCCCCTTGCAGTTTGGGTGGTGGTCTATCGGTCGAGGCCCGGACCGGCGTCGCGCCGGCTGGGCTGGTAGGTCCTTGCCGGCGTTGCCGGTGTTGCCGGTGTTGGCGTTGTGGGCAGCACTGATCCGGGACGGATGGGGACCATGCCGCGCCGGGCGATATCGATCGCCCGAGGCGTTACTCCGGCCTCGGGGGCCGGCTGCTGCCCGGCGCTCACCAGAACCGCCTTGGGCATGGTGCCGGTGAACGGGGCCAGCCGCTCCTCGACCACAGCACGGATGCGCTGCGCCTCACGGCTCCGTCCGGACTGGGCATGCATTTCATACACGGCGAAGGCGGTGTTGATCAGCTGCACCATGAGGGCCGTTTGCGCCGCGGTTTTGTCCTTGCTCGACGCGGCCATGAACAACATGGCCGTGCCGGCAATCGACGGGAGCACGACAGGTTTGCTGTGCTGCCGTGGTGCGCGCAGCTGGGCGGTGCGGGACAGTTCGGCGGCGGTGGCCGCCAACGGACCCGGGGTCGGTTCTAGCCGGTAGGACCATGCCGCGAACGCCCCGGATACGTCCCGTGCAGCCTTCGCCCAGGTCGCGTGATCATCACGTGGAATGGTGCGCAGCTGGTCAGCCAGGGCGGCCGCGTTGCGGGTGTATTCCACCCACGCCTCCGCCGGCGGTGTCGCATGCTCGGGGCCGCTCCTGGAGACCGTGCGCTTATTCCGGGCCGCCGCGTTCCATTCCGCTGCGGCTTCGGTGGCTTGGTGCGGGGTGTCGGGCCATTCTTCCCGGAGGGCACCGAGTTTCAGGTCAGAGGCGAGGGTCCCGCCGCCGAACCAGATAGGACGCTCGCCATGTGCGGGGCGTTCGGCCACGGAGTAGCCGACCACGACGTCGGTGGTGTTCTTGGCATAGCGCGGCCGCACCAGCAGGCCGGTGTCGCGGGCGCGGCGGACGAACTCCGCTTCGGACCCGGAGGCGCTGGCGCTGGCCCGCACCTTCCGTGCCAGGGATGACCGGTGCATTTCCCGTTCGTCCCGGATCGCGGTGGCCTTTTCGGCACGGTCGTAGCCGCGGGTTGAGTGAATGGAAGAGAGTTCTTCCAGGCCGTACTTGGTCTCCAGGGCGCGGCAGGTTTGCTGTGCTTTTTTGTAGTCGCCGTGGGTGGAGGCTTTGGTGCCGTCCTCGCGGACCAGAGACACGGCGATGTGGATGTGGTGGTTGCCGTTCTCGGACGTGCCGTGGTTGATCGCGGCCCAGCGGCACTGGGCTTTGCCGCTGGCTTCGGTGAAACCCATCGCGTCGACAAAGTCGTTGGCAATATCACCCCACTGCTGGTCCGTCAGCGACCCTTCTTCGGCGCGGAGGCTCAGCGAGCAATGCCACACATCGGCCGGCTTGTGGCCGTCCTCCACCCGCTGCTTCGATGCCGCGTCCCAGCGGAAATCCTTCTGCAGTACCTCGACACCAAAAGACTTCCGGGGCTGGTCCAGGTGCTTCGCAATCGCCACGGCGTCATCCCGGTCCAGGACGCCGTCGTCGTACCAGGCCATGATCGCCGCATCCCCGGCCACCAGGTGCGGATCCGTGTGGGAGTTCCTCGTCTTGTCCGCATCGGTCGATGCCAGATACAGCAGCAGTCCGGACATCCTGGACCCGCGGGTGATGTTGGGAATCATCGGCTACATCAGCCCCTCAATGGTCCGGTCAATCCGCATCGCGACCTCGCGCACATAAGACAGCGCAGCCTTCGCGTCCTGAGGGAACTCATCCCCCGCGTTCGCGTGCCGGGCGATCTGGTTCACGTTGTTCGACACCCGCGCCAGGAGCGTGTGCAGGGCCATCAGTTCCGCCATCGCCGCCTTCCGCTCCGTCGGCGTCTCCGAAGATTCGGACAGGGCCGCGGTGATCAGCAGGTTCGGGACAGTAACTTTCTCCCGGGCAGCCCGCGCAACCAGCGCAGCCTCCTCCTCAGCGGTGACCCACACTTCGCGGCGCTTCTTCGTCCCCGCCGGCGAGTTCTCCCGACGGCGCTTGGACAGGCGCGGACGGGACTCATTCTGCTCAGTCACGCACTCCCCCATCCCTTTGAAAGCTCAGCGCAGCGACCCCGAAACCGGGGACCACACTTGCCCAGTGTGCCAAGCAAACCGCCGCAAGGGCGTGAGCGACACGCCATTTACACCCGTGTAAATGTATAGCTTGCTCCGCCGCATTTCCGGATCGCTGCCTGCGCGGCGGTTCGTCCCGTGGATTCGGGGATGTGGTGGTTAGGGTGGAGGCATGGCGAACCTCGACATTGAAAAGACACGTACCCAGGCCCGCGCGCTGCTCGACTCGCGCATCGAATCCGTCACGCAGCTGGTCAAGGCCCGGCAGCGGGTCGCTGACCTCAAGGAACAACTCGCGGATGCTGAACGCGACGACAAGCGCTCATACGTCCGGGCCACCAAGGACGGGTGGAGCACCGAGGAGCTGAAGAAGCTTGGACTCGAACCAGGGGCCGTCTCACGGCGGCGGAAAACCGCCGCGTCACAGACCGCAGGTCAGGCGTCCGCTCCCCCGCACGGTGACATCCTGGACACCGCGACCACACAGTCCTAAGGAGTGGCGGGTTCCTTCCCCATGGTCCAAGACGGTGCCCCCGGCACACCCCCGGGTGAGGGCCGGCTTTCTTCAGCCAAGGACCACAAAGAACACCCGCAAGCGGGTGCACCGCACCACTGATTGGCCGTCACTTTTGGGTGGCGGCCAATCCGCGTTGTCTTGCCAAACGTCTTGCCTGCTGCCCTCTCGAAGGGGAGGCCGGGCGGGGTCAGGTGGGCGGGTCGAGGAGTTCGGGTCCGTTGTTGCGGACGCTGTTCACCCGGTCCGTCACTGCCCGCGGCGTCAGGACCGGTTCGGGCATGGCGTCCAGCAGATCCTGCACATCGTTCTTTCCGGTGGTGCCCGGGTTGAGCCAGGCCCCGTACATCTCCGGCGGGACGATGACCGGGGCCCGGTCGTGGACGTGGCCGAGGGAATCGTGAGCCGTGGTGGTCAGCACGGTGCAGCTGAGCAACCACCGGTGAGGATCATCCTCCGGCAGGGACGAGTCGGGCCAGAACTCGTAGAGTCCCGCAAAGGCGAGCAGGTCATTCTTCTCGGAGTAGAAGTAGTGCGGGATCTTCTTCCCGTCCTCGGTTTTCTCCCACTCGTAATATCCCTCGGCCGGGATCAGGGCGCGCCGCGTGATGGCTGCTTTGCGGAACGAGGGTTTGTCGAGGATGGATTCGCTCCGGGCGTTGATGAGCTTCGAGCCGATCTTGATTTCCTTGGCCCAGGACGGAACGAGACCCCAGCGGGCAATCAGGAGCCGGCGCTCCACGGAGTCCTCATCCAGCTTCTCGGTGATGATCGGGACGTCCTGCGTGGGCGCGACATTCCAGCTCGGCGGGGGCGGGCTGCCCTCAACTTCCTTGGCCTCGAAGTGGCTCAGGAGATCACCGGTCGCCTTTGACATCACGTATCTGCCGCACATGCTTTCATTCTGCCCCAGCACCGGGTCCAGGGAACCCCAGATGGGTCAGTCCTCGATGGTGGTTTCCTCGGGGATCTGCCCGGCCGCGATCCGGTGCGCGGTCTTCTCGTACGCGGCGTCGATGTAGGCCAGCAGGTCATCTTCCCGGACGCGCCAGACGTTCCGGCCGCCGAACTGCGCGGCCCGCAGTTCGCCGCTGCGCACCAGCGCATACACCAAAGGCGTGTTGACGTTCAGGACCTCCTTCACCTGGTCCAGCGTCAGCATTCTGGGCAGCGCCGGACCAGCCGTGAGCGTCGGCGGCGCGTTGGTGTCCTCGGTCCGTCTTGCCATCATCAGGTTCCCTCGTTCCGGTGTTGCAGTTCATCTTTGGTGCGTTGTCCGCGGCGCAGCCCGCCGGCCGGGACAGGGGCCCATGCCCGGCCGGCGTTGTGGCGGCGCTGCAGCCGCTTCACTTCCCGCATCGTGGCCCGCACGATGAAGTCCGACACGCTCGCGTCGCCTTCCAGGTGGCCGGCGGCCAGGAACGCCGCACGGACCTGCCCGGCCTCGTCCTCTGTGAAATACGGCGTGAATGCCGCGATCTTCTTCATCCCGTTGATCTTCCCTCACGCAGCGACCGGCTCATGAATACTTGCTTCCGGTGTGGCTCCTGAGAGCCCGTCCAGCACGACGATCCGGACGGCCAGAGACCGGCAGGAACACACCTGCTAGCGCCAGCACGACCTCGGGCCGGCTGAACCCCTTCTCCGAAAGCCGGGATGCGCGCCATCTATTGGGCCGGCTCGGTCTCGGGGGCCGGGACGTCGATGTTGCCGGTGGGATTGGCTGCGAGACCGAACCACGCATCGTCGTCCCCGTAGTCCCGGGGAGACAGGCTGAACCTGTCCGGCGGGTGCTCCTCGTCCTGCTCCGGGCCGGGACCGGTACGCGTGACCTCCGCGGTGGTGTGGCGCAGGGACGGGCCGATGTCCTCGACTTCGAGCTCGACGACGGTGCGCTGTTCCCCCGTCTTCGTCGTGTAGGACCGGCGCTTCAGGGCGCCGGTGGCGATCACGCGCATGCCCTTGGTCAGGGACGCGGCGGCGTGTTCGGCAATGCCGCGCCATGCCGTGGCGGGCAGGAAAAGGGTTTCCCCGTCGATCCACTTTCCAGTGCCGGCGTCGAAGGTCCCGGGGGTGGAGGCGATGGTGAAGCGGGCGAAGGCTGTCCCGGATGCCGTGGACCGCAGCTCAGGGTCGGCGGTGGCGTTGCCGATAACGGTGATGCTATCTCCGCGACTCATGTGAAGGCACCTTGGCGCACGGCGGCTTCGATCTCGATGACCCGGGCGACCTTGGCCGGGTTCAGCCCGGACCAGTGGTCTTCGCTGCTCTCCTTGTCGTAGACCACGACGGGCACCTGGGAGTAGCCGAGCTCTTCGGTGATGTACTCGAAAGCGGCCTGGTTGGTGGTCACGTCGACCTCGGTGAAGGCGACGCCGGCGTCGGTAAACTTCTGCTTGGTCTTCGTGCAGCCGAAGCAACCGGCGGGCTTGGTGTAGATGGTGAGGGTCATTTCAGCACCTGGTTTCGTATCTCGATAAGTTTCGTTCGTCTGGCTGACCTGCTATGTCAATTCTAGCAATCATTCAACTGAATGAGTAGCCCTAATTCGTTGAATTCTAGGCAGTTTTTGCTTGCGCTTTTGACAGCCATACTGTGGTGGGGCCGTCATCTCCAGTCGTTAGCCGGCCCGTTCCCAGTCAGCGGAGAGCTGCGGTGGACCACGGGCTTCCGGACGGCAGGCGGCCGGCTAATGGCCCCCGCCAGCTTCCGCCTCCGGGCCGGTTCCTCACTGGCGACGGCACGCCGGTTAGAGTGTTGCCATGACGCTGGGGGACACGGCCACCGAGCCGCTGGTACACATCAAGGACTTCCGGATGGACTTCGGGGACACTACGGTCATCAAAGACCTGTCCTTCGATGTCAGGGCCGGGGAAACCTTCGGGTTCCTCGGCAGCAACGGGTCCGGGAAGACCACCACACTCCGGGCGCTGCTGGGGATCTACCAGCCCACCGCCGGGACCCTGCACATCGGCGGCAAGCCCTTCGCCCCGCAGGACGGGGCCCGGCTCGGGTACCTGCCCGAGGAGCGCGGCCTGTACAAGAAAGAGTCCGTGCTGGATGTGATGGTCTACTTCGGCCGGCTCAAGGGCCTGGACAAGACGCGGGCGAAAGCCTGGTCCCGGGACTACCTGGAACGGGTCGACCTCGCCGACAAGGCCACCACCCGGCTGGATAAGCTCTCCGGCGGGCAGCAGCAGAAAATCCAGCTCGGCGTGACCATCATGAACGACCCCGAACTGCTGATCCTGGACGAACCGACCAAGGGCTTCGACCCGGTCAACCGGCGCCTGCTGATGGACATCATCGAAGACCAGAAACTCGCCGGCGCGACCGTCATCATGGTCACCCACCAGATGGAAGAAGTCGAACGGCTCTGCGACCGGGTGATCTTGCTCAAAGACGGGACCTCCCGCGCCTACGGCACCGTCGCCGAGGTCCAGGAACAGTTCGGCGGCACCGTCTACCGGCTCACCTACACCGGGACCCTGCCCTCTTTGGCCCTGTATGAGGTTGTCAGTGCCGGCGGCGGGCATGCCGAGCTCTCCCCCCACCCGGGCGCGGACGAAGCCGCCGTCCTGCGTGA
>NZ_KI914966.1:0-4811 GCF_000520575.1 Arthrobacter sp. I3 | reverse complement strand
GCCAGCGAGCTGCTGCCCGTGCGCAGGCGGCAGCCGCACGCAGCGCCGAGTAGGCCTGGAAAGCCGATCAAAGGGCAACGCGCGTCGGAAGCCGACCGAAAGCGTCTGGAGAAGGAAGCCGCTGAAGCCCACGTGGCGGCACGCCAGGCACAGGTCGAACAACTCAACGCTCAACTTGCGGCGGCCTACGATCAACACGACAACTTGCTCCAAGCGACCTTGGACGTGCTGCCACGACAGCACTTGTTACTGCTGTACGGGCGATGGCTTTTCGATGGCGACCTGCGCCCGCGAAGCTCGTTCTCCTAGACAAAGAAGCCGTAGTTTGCCCAGATGCATGACCTTCCGGGATCCCTGCGCGGGGCGAAGCTATCTGATCGCGGATGCCCGGCAGCCCTCGAGATTGTTCGAGCACCTGATGGAACACGCCGGCGCTGAAATCACCCTGACGACTTGCCTGCTGGGCCGCTAGCTCAAGGAACCTCAGTATGGCTGTCATCTCGTGGTGCCAATCCTCCACAGGGCTCTCGGGCCATGGGCTCACCTCGCCGACGGGAACACCTTTTCGGAACGGCTTCGGCTTCTCCAGCTCTTGTCGGACTGGCTCTCCGAAAAAGATCAGCGCCGCACACTTTTGCTTGACTTCGTGTTGCCTCTCAGCTGAGTGCTGCCACCTTAGTCCCAGCAATCCAACGATGGCCCGAGGAGGGCTCCCGCGAGTCACACCAATGCAACGCTCCACTCGTTCACGCGGTCCCCGCATCTTCGTCGGGTACTTCACCGGCGACGATCCGCTCAGCAGTAACCCGGTATGCCTGCTCGATGTACTGTTCAAGGTCAGCGGCAGCTACACGCCACAGCCCCTTGCCGCCAATCTGGATCCCTCGCAGTTCGCCAGTCTTCAACAACATCCGCACTGTTGGCAGGCCAACGCATAGCTCTTCGGCTACCTGCTCAATCGTCAAGAACCTCGGCTGCTTTGGTCGCTCAGTCTCACTCACCTGACAACCATAACCACGACGGCAGCCCTCCGCCGGGCAGCGGGGGCCGCAGCCAAGGCCAACGCCTAACCCCGAAGTTCTGACGGGCGGCAGAGAAAAACCCCATCACATCCAACAAGATGTGATGGGGTTTCCCGCGGTGTTAGACGTCAGAGGGTGCTGACGCAGGCGGCGACACTGGCAGCGCCGGGACGGTGACAGCCTGCGGCCCGACGGCCATATGAATGGGCAACGCATCGATTTTCGTCAAGGCACGGGTGATGCCCACACATACCAGGATGTTGCCTACGAGTGCCGCTGCCCACCCAACGAAGGTGAAGGTAATGGCACCGCTGCTGGGGCCGTAATAGCTAGAGCTGTAAGAAATCAACGTCGTGATGGCAAGCAAGCCAATGACCGAGCCAATGATCGACAGGACGACACCGCCAGAAAAGAACCCGGCGGACGGTTCGAACTGCATAATTCCCCTTGATTAGTGCGAATGACTTCGCAAGATTACAGGCAATTTCGGACCCCGCCGGGAATCACGGTGCTAGCCAGCGCGCGTGCCAGGATCGCCTCAAGGCATCCAGGGGAGGTGGCTCTCAAGAGGCCCACCCTGACCGCCGGTCAGGTGAGCAGGAAGTCTGCCGACCGCTCAACCTCAATTTCAAGTCTAAAGGTGGCCCATTCTTGGGCCCTCAAAGGGAAAATGACTAAGCCCAATTCGAGTGCCGGCCCCAGGGTTCGAGCGAGAGTCGACACGCTGACATTGAGCGTGTCTGCAATCAGTCACCACGTTGGCTTGAGGTGTGCCACCGTGCGTGCAGGTGGAACTCCGTCATCACCACTTGACCTGCTTCCCGTTCGGGCGAATGCCGAGTGGGCCGATATTGAGCGTCTGCACCATGTAATCCAGGTCGACCCGCGTGATGAGGAATATTGCAGCGCCCACTGACTCTGGACCGCGGAGAAAACCCGACGTCCCATAATCGGCGGTCCTTCTCGCACTCCGGGCGATTGCTTCCTATGACTGCGAAGGCGCCAGGACTGTCGGTGGGGTGTGCGACTATTGCTTCACGCCGTCCTAGGGCGTCACTTTCATTGAGTATGGGGGAACCATGAAGGTCCATCGCTCCAGCCACGTCCGCACCGCGGCCCTGCCGGGACTGAAATCCAGGCGATTGTCTACGCTGCGGCGGGCGCTCAGTGCATCGGTGGTCGTGGCTGGCCTGCTGCTGACAGGCCTTGCCGTACCCGCCGAAGCAGCAACCGTATACAAGGCCCCGCTGCGCACCGCCGTACGCGGACTCGTCGTCGCGGCCGAGGTCAATACCGGCTATGACCGGGACCGCTATTTCGGCGTCTGGCGGGATACCAACGGGGATTGCCAGAACACGCGCCAGGAAGTCCTCATCCAGGAGTCCAAAGCCGCCGTGTCCTTTACCAGCCGCGGCTGCACGGCCAGCACGGGACGCTGGGTGACCTCGTGGGACAACCGCGTTCACACCTCAGCGTCGACAGTGCAGATCGACCACACGGTCCCGGTCCATGAAGCCTGGGGATCCGGGGCCAGGCACTGGTCCCAGGCCCGGCGCGTGGCCTACTACAACGACCTCGGCGACACCCGCACGCTCAGCGCCCAGACGTCCGCACTGAACTCCTCAAAGCAGGCCAGCGGCCCGGAGGCGTGGATGCCGCCGCAGAACCGCTGCGCGTACATCGGCCAGTGGGTGGCGGTGAAGATCCGCTGGGGCCTGCGCGTCGACAGCACCGAGAAAGCGGCACTGATCCGCTACGCAGACTCCTGCCCCAACATCACACTCACCGTTACCCGCGCCTAAGTCGTCAGACGGCCTTCCCCGCGGCTCCGCCGATGATCCGTGATTGTGCAACAGGCCGTTGCACAATCGCCGCCGTCACCGGCGGCAGGCCGGTTACAGTGGTGCCATGACACTGGGGGACGCGGCCGCGGAGCCGCTGGTACACATCAAAGACTTCCGGATGGACTTCGGGGACACGACGGTCATCAAAGACCTCTCCTTCGACGTCTGCGCGGGGGAAACCTTCGGGTTCCTGGGCAGCAACGGCTCCGGGAAAACCACAACGCTCCGGGCGCTGCTGGGGATCTACCAGCCGACCGCCGGGACCCTCCACGTCGGCGGCAAACCCTTCGCCCCGCAGGACGGGGCCCGCCTCGGCTACCTGCCCGAAGAACGCGGCCTCTACAAGAAAGAGTCTGTCCTGGACGTGATGGTCTACTTCGGCCGGCTCAAAGGCCTGGACAAAACCCGGGCCAAAATCTGGTCCCGGGACTACCTGGAACGGGTCGACCTGGCCGATAAGGCCACGACCCGGCTGGATAAGCTCTCCGGCGGGCAGCAGCAGAAAATCCAGCTCGGCGTGACCATCATGAACGACCCCGAACTGCTGATCCTGGACGAACCGACCAAGGGCTTCGACCCGGTCAACCGGCGCCTGCTCATGGACATCATCGAAGACCAGAAACTCGCCGGCGCGACCGTCATCATGGTCACCCACCAGATGGAAGAGGTCGAACGGCTCTGTGACCGGGTCATCCTGCTCAAAGACGGAACCGCCCGCGCCTACGGCACCGTCTCCGAAGTCCAGGAACAGTTCGGCGGCACCGTCTACCGGCTCACCTACACCGGCACCCTGCCCTCCTCAGCCCTGTATGACATCGTCAGTGCCGGCGGCGGGCACGCCGAGCTCTCCCCCAACCCCGGCGGGGACGAAGCCGCCGTCCTGCGCGAGCTCATCGGCCACGGCGTGGCCGTGAAGTCCTTCACCACCGCGAGGACGTCCCTGGACGAGGTCTTCATCAAGGTCTACGGCGACACCCACGACATGGCGGAGGCATAACCCCATGACACAGAAAACCTCCACCCAGCTCCCCTCCCCCGCCCCGACACCGGCCACCCCGCCGCCCACGCCGAAGCGCCCCTTCGCCGGTCACAACCTCGGCACCGTCGTCGGGTTCGAATTCACCCGCACCGTGAAAAAACGCCGCTTCTGGATCGCCACCCTGGCCATCCCGGTAGTGATGGCGATCGTGTTCGCGCTCATCTACCTCAGCAACTCCTCCACCGCCGCCAGCGCCGACGCGCAGAAGACCGCGGCCCTGTCCTTCACCTACACCGACGCCTCCGGACTCATCACCCCGGCGATCGCCACCGCCATGGGCGGCCGGCAGGCCAGCGACCCGGACAAAGCGCTGCAGGACGTCAAAGACGGGGCAACCGACGCCTACTTCGCCTACCCCGCCGACATCGCCACCCAGCCGGTCAAGGTCTACGGGCAGGATCAGGGGATCTTCGACAACGGCAAATACGACGCCGTCGCCAAACAGCTCCTCACCGCCTCGGCCCAGGCCACGATCGGCTCCCCGCAACTGATGGCCGCGGCCAGCGGCGACGTCAAGACCGAATCCCAGACCTTCAAGGACGGCCAGCCCGCCGGCGGCTTCGGATCCGCCGTCCCGCCGCTGATGTTCCTGCTGATCTTCTACGTCTCGATCATTCTGCTCTCCAACCAGATGCTCAACAGCACCCTGGAAGAGAAAGAAAACCGGGTCACCGAAATGATCCTCACCACGCTGAACCCGACCACCCTGATCATCGGCAAGGTCATCGCCCTGTTCATGGTCGGCCTGGTCCAGATCCTGGTCTTCCTCACCCCCATCGCCGTCGGCTACGCCTTCTTCCGCGACAAACTCGCCATGCCCGACCTGGACCTGTCGACCCTGAGCTTCGAGCCCGGCACCATGCTGGTCGGGGCACTGCTGCTGCTGGGCGGGTTCACCGTCTTCAC
>NZ_KI914965.1:4090-12931 GCF_000520575.1 Arthrobacter sp. I3 | reverse complement strand
GGGAGGTGGCCGACGTCGGACGCTCGGCACGGCCTGCCGGGCCGCTGACGTCCGCATCGGAGCGGGCGACGTCGGCTCCGGCGGCCCCCGCGCCGACGCCGACGGGAACGCGGGCGGCATTGGCCTCGGCCGCCGCACCGGAGAGCTCCGCGGCCTTGAGGTCCACCGCGCGCAGCGTCTTGCTGCTCTTGGCCAGGTCCCAGGCGAAGGCGATGAACGCCACCGTGTACGTGCCGGCGGCCAGCAGCATGAACAGCTCGCTGTACTGGCCCATGGTTTCGTTGATCGAGAACGGCATTACTGATCCTTCTTCGACTCGGAAGAGCCGGCTGTTGACTGGATGAAGTCTTCTGCGGGTTGTTCAGGAGCGGCGTGCGTGCCGCCGGCACCCGTGCTGCCTGTTGCCGTGCTGGCCTTATCCGCCCGGTCATTATCCGCTGTTGCGCTGGGAGCGGGCTGGGAGCCGGTCGCGGCCTCATCGCCCAACAGCCAATCGTCGGAAAGGAGTTTGCGGATTGCCGCGGCCTCCCCGGCCAGGCGGTGGTCCTCACCGCGGGCCAGGAGACCGTACTCCACCATGGTGCGGCCGTCCTCGTGTGTGCCGGTGCGGACCCAGACGCGGCGACGGTTCACATAGAGCGAGGTCACGAGCCCGGCCACGGCCAGGAGCGCGAAGATCAGGGCGTACAGCTGGCCGGGGTTGTGGTGGATGTCCACGCCGATGTAGCGCTTGACGCCGTCGAAGCTGATGGAACCCTTGCCGTTCGGCAGCGTGTAGCTGCTCCCGGGCGCCAGGACGATGCCCTTGGTGTCCAGGTTGCGGGCGTTGAGCGGCGTGAGCTTCTTGACGTCGAGCTCGAAGACGTTCTGCGGGGAGCCCGCGTCCAGGCCGAGGTCGCCGAAGTAGGAATTCAGGGTCAGCTGCGGGTTGATGAGCTCCGGATCACCGCTGAAGGACACGCCCTTGTCGGTGACAAACGCCGTCGGCAGGAAGAACCCGGCGAAGGCGAGCTGTTCGGGTTTGGCGTCCGGAACCTTGATCACCACGGAGGAGTAGTAGTTCTCGCCCTGGAGCTTGGCCACCACGGGTCCCTGCATGGCAACATTGCCCGCGCCGTCGCGAATCGTGACGACGGGAGCGTAGCCGTTGCCGGTGAGGTACACGCTGGTGCCGCCGAGGCTGAGGGGGTCGTTGACCTTAAGCACCTCCTTCTTGGCGGGTGCGTCCGGGTTTTCCTTCGTGGTCACGGCGGCGGTGAAGTCGATGGGCTGACCAAACTTGCCCTTCGATTCACGGTCGAAGGTGATGTCGAACTTGTCCAGCTGGACCGAATAGGGCTGCAGCTGGCTGCTCTGGAAATTGGTGCCGGGGGTGAACTGGTCGTAGCCGACGAGGGTGTTGACGAACGTGTCGCCCTCCACCAGGATGCGCTGCCCGCTGTAGCCGAAGAGGCCGCCGGCTGCCACCGATACCAGCACTCCGATCAGCGCGGTGTGAAAGACGAGGTTGCCGACTTCCTTCAGGAAGCCGCGCTCGGCACCCAAGGACGGGCGGGCGCCGTCGCGGTCCCGCACGTCGACGCGGTAGCCGCGCTTTTTCAGCAGCTCGGCGGCGTCGGTGATGGCGGCCGACGCCGGGATCCCGCCGTCGGTCGGAATCACCAGGGTGCCGTATTCGGGGAGCCTGGACAGGCGGGCGGGGGTGCGCGGGGGCTGGGAGCGCATCGCTTTGTAGTGCGCGATGGCGCGCGGGATCACGCAGCCAATCAGCGAGACGAACAGCAGGATGTAGATCGCGGAAAACCAGGCAGAGGAGTAGACGTCGTAGAGCTGCACCGAGTCCAGGATCGAGCCGTAGTCCGGGTGGTCCTTGATGTACTGCGTGACAATCGCCGGGTTGGCTGGGCGCTGTGGGAACAGCGAGCCGGGCACGGCGGCGACGGCCAGCAGCAAGAGCAGGAACAGGGCTGTGCGCATGCTGGTCAGCTGCGTCCACGCCCACCGGAGCATGCCCAACGGACCCAGCGTGGGCAGGACGGCCTCGGGCTTCGGGGACTTCTTCTTTTCGTTCACGCGCTCGCTCATCAGATTGGCAAATTCACATCGGTTTGGAACCAGTACTGCAACCCGGAGACCCAGGTGCCCCACACACCGCTCGCCATCAGGATCCCAAGCAGGATCAGGATGCCTCCGCCGGTGCGCTGGATGGCGAGCCGGTGGTTGCGGAAGAAGGACATCACGCCAATGCCGCGGCGCACGGCCAGGGCGATCAGCAGGAACGGGATTCCCAGCCCAAGGCTATAGACGAACGCCAGGAACGCCCCCTTGGCCGCCGAGGAGCCGCCGGAGAGGCTAAGCAGCTGGACGGCCGAATACGTCGGACCGATGCACGGTGCCCAGCCCAGCCCGAAGGTGATGCCCAGCAAGGGCGCGCCCCAGAGACCGGCCGGGGGTTTGGCGTGGATCTTGGCATCGCGCTGGAGCCAGCCGAAGCCGCCCATGAACACCACGCCCATGACGATCACCAGGACGCCCAGCAGCTGGGTGATCCACATGTTCTGCGAGCCCGTGATGAAGCTGCCCAGCTGCCCGAAGGCGCCGCCGAGCAGCACGAAGATCACGGAGAAGCCCAGGACGAACAGCCCGATGCCGGCCAGCATGCGCCCGCGCCTTTGCTTCTGCAGGTCGACGCCGGTCAGCCCCGTGACGTAGCCCAGGTATCCGGGCACCAGCGGGAGGACGCAAGGCGAGAGGAAGGAGACCAGTCCGGCCAGCAGCGCGACGGGAATGGCAAGCAGCAGCGATCCGTTCAGGATGGCTTCGGCGAAGGGGCTGTTCACGGTGGGACCGCGCTACTCGGCCACGGCGGCGGCGATGAGGGACTTCAGGGTGCCCTGCTGGATTTCGCCCAAGACCCGGGAGGCGACGCGGCCCTGCTTGTCCAGCACGAGGGTGGTGGGCACGGCGCCGGGCGGCACGAGGCCGGAGACGGCCAACAGCACGGCGCCGTCCTTGTCGTTGAAGCTCGGGTACGTCAGGTTGAAGGTCTTGTCGAACGCGTCGGCCGTGGCCTTCTCATCCCGCAGGTTCACGCCGAAGAACTGTACGCCCTTGGTCTTGAATTCCTGGTTCAGCGCCTCGAGGGAGGGCGCCTCGACCCGGCAGGGGGCGCAGGCGGCAAACCAGAAGTTCAGCACGGTGACTTTGCCGGGGAAGTCCGCCGACGTGACGGCCGTGCCGTCGAACAGCGTCCCCTTGAGCGCCACGGGACTCTTGCGGTCCGCGACGGCGAACTCGGTGACGGACCCATCGCCGGCCACGTAGTTCTTGTTGTCTCCGGCCTTGGCCTGTTTGGCGAGGGCGTCGTCCTGGGCGCAGCCGGACAGCCCGAACACCGCGGCCAGCGCGGCCCCGCCGGCGGTCAGGACGCTGCGGCGGGACAAAGGCATGTTTTCGCGGCGGTCCGCGGACATGGTCAGGCTCCCGGGGTGCTGGCGGCACCGGGCAGCAGGGCGGCAGCGGGCTCGCTGTAGTCGACGCGCACGAGGCCGCCGGCGTCGTCGAACACCAGGGAAGTCACGGACGTCAGGGTGCATTCGCGCTTGCGCGGGTCGTGCCACAACGGCCGGCCTTCGGCGCTGAGCCGCGTGGCCCAGATGGGCAGCTGGTGGCTGACAAGGATGGCTTCGGCCCCGTTGCCGCCCAGCTCGATGGCACGGACGCGTGCGTCCTGGACGGCCGCGATGACCCGCGCGGCCTGCTCCTTGTACGGCTCACCCCAGGAGGGCCGCAACGGGTTGTACAGCCGGGCCCAGTGCTTGGGCCGCAGCAGCTCCGCCTTCGAGACGCGGAGGCCCTCAAAGTAGTTGGCGGCCTCGATGATGCGGGATTCGGTGGCAATCTCCAGGCCCAGGGCGTCGGCGATCGGCTGCGCCGTCTCCTGCGCGCGGGTCAGTGGGGACGCGGCGAGGTGGACGATCCTGGCCCCTTGCGCGGACCGCTCCCTGAAGTGTTCCGCCAGGGTGCGGGCCATCTCCCGGCCGAGTTCGGAGAGGTGGAATTCCGGCAGCCTGCCGTACAGGACACCATCGGGATTGTGGACCTCGCCGTGGCGGAGCAAATGAACAGTGGCTTGGGGCATGTCTACCAGTTTCTCAAAGATGCCGGTCGATCTGAAATCTTCTACGGGAGGTAGAACTGATGAGTTTGGAAAAATGTTCCCCGGAGTTGGAATAAAAGATGCAAATGCATGTTTATACTGGGTGAAGCAGTTAGTTGAGATTTCAACCAATGATGCTTCAACTAGCGATCAGACGAACCACCGCAGTACCAACCCGACTCAAGGAGAACCACCATGGCACTTCCCGCAAACGTCACCACCGGCACCTGGACCCTCGACCCGTCGCACAGCGAGATCGGCTTCACCGTCCGCCACGCCGGCATCAGCAAGGTCCGCGGTCAGTTCACCGACGCCGCCGCCACCCTGGACCTCGCCGAGAACGTCACCGACTCCAAAGTCAACGCCTCGATCAAGACCGCAAGCTTCGACTCCGGTGACGCCAACCGCGACGGCCACGTCCGCGGCGAAGATTTCTTCGACGTCGAGACGTTCCCGGAGATCTCCTTTGTCTCCAACACCATCGTCCCCAAGGGCGACGCCTACGAACTCCAGGGCGACCTCACCATCAAGGGCATCACCCGCCCCGTGGCCCTCGAGACCGAATTCAACGGCGTGGCCGTCGATCCCTTCGGCAACACCCGCGCCGGCCTCAGCGCCGAAACCACGATCAGCCGCAAGGACTTCGGGCTGACCTGGAACGCCGTCCTCGAAGCCGGCGGCGTGCTGGTCAGCGACAAGGTTGCCATCAACCTGGAACTGGCCTTCATCGCTCCCGCAGCATAGCCAGCATCAAGCACGGTCGCGGCCCGGTCACTCCCGTCCGCGTCTGACGGCCGACGCCGGTCAGCCGGGTCCAGCGCCCCGCTTCATCTTCGCGATGAAGCGGGGCGCTGTTGTTTTTCGCCGCTGCTGTCTGCCCCTCTCGGGCGCCGCCGTCGGGCACCGCGACGCGGCTCCAGATTCCCTAGATAACAGGGAAACGGCGGTCTACAGTGAGAGCCATGAGCAACCCGAGTGATGTACCTCCGCAGCAGCCGGGCGCCCAGCCGCCGGTGTCGGGCAGCGTCCCGCCCGCCGGCCCACCGCAGCTTCCCGCCAACCCGCCGCCCCCTCACGGATACCAGGCACCCCCTCCCGGGTACCAGGCACCGCCGCCCGGGTATCAGGTACCCCCTCCCGGGTACCAGGCACCGCCGCCGGAGTACCAGGGCCAGCCGGCGTCGGCCGGCGGATTCCGCTTCGAGATGCCCACCGACCGTCCCAGGAACTTCGGCGATGCACTGCCTGCCGGCGGGCTCTCCGGCATATTCAAGGTTGCCGCAATGCCCACCGAGCTGAAGGTCTCCTACTGGATCTGGCTGATCGGCGGGCTCCTGGGCCTCCTGGGTGGAGTCATCGGGTTGTTCGGGTCCTTCGTCCTGGTCGCCTTCGCGCCGGCAATCGGGCTCCTGGTGCTGCTGCTCGTGATCGTGGCGCTCGCACTGGCAACCGCTCAGATCATCCTGGCCATGAAAATGAAGGAAGGCCGGGAATGGGCCCGCTTCGCCCTCACCATCCTTGCCGGCATCTCCCTGTTGCTGGCACTCGTCAGTTCCGGCATCGCCGACGGCCGGGCGGGCGGAGGCCTGCCGGGCTTCCTCATCAGCCTCGTTGCGACCGTGCTCATGTGGCTGCCGAACGCACAGGCATGGTTTGCCGCCAACCGGGGCCAAATCTAGGCCTGCCGCCGCACAGGGCAGCCGCGGAATCGTGGCAGCGCCAGGGCTCCCCCGCCGCCACGCGCCGGCCATCGAATGGGGCTTGAGAATACCTCTCCGGAATGATCCACACGATGGCCGGCCCGCGGTACGGTTGAGCTAAACCATGCTGGGGGCAGGGCAGGATCTCTGATCCCGGTGGCCGATTCGATCGACACGCAAAGGACCCCTTCATGAGCAATCCCCCAGTCCAGCCCCCGCCTCCCAACGGCTCCGAGCCGGGCAGGGAATCCACTCCGGCCCCGCAGGCGCCGCAGTACGGCGAGAACGCCCCGCAGACGCCGCAGTACGGCCAGCAGACACCCCCCGCCTACGGCCAGAACAGCCCGCAGGCACCGCAGTACGGCCAGCAGACACCTCCCGCCTACGGCCAGAACGCCCCGCAGGCACCGCAGTACGGCCAGTCCCCGTACGGCCAGTCCCCCTACGCCCAGTACCCGTCCGACCAGCCGCAGGCTCAGGGCGCGGTTCCCCAGTTGGTCAATACGTCGTTCTGGCTGATCATCGCAGCCGGAGCCTTGTGGGTCATCTCCATGCTGGTGTCCCTGGGAACCCTGGACACCCCTGCCGTCAGGGACATGTTCGAGCAGCAGATGGCAGCGAGCGGCACGAGCGTCGACTTCGAATCCATCAAGGGTGTCCTGATCGGCACCATCGTGGTGTTTGCCGCCATCAGCGCCGGGCTGTACGCCCTCGTGGCATTCAATGTCCGCAAGGGCAGGAACTGGGCCCGCATCCTGGGCACCGTGTTCGCCGCATTGTCGGTCTTCAACATCATCCCGCTCAGCCTCGCCACCCTGGCGGCACTCGTGGGCATTGCGGCTATCGTGCTGCTTTACCTGCCCGCGGCAGCGCCGTATTTCCAGAAGCGGCAGCCCTTTGCCAACCCCTATGGACAGCCTGGAGCCCCCTTCGGGAAGTAGCGTCGCCAAGAACCACCCAGTGGGATACCGCTCAGCGGGCGCGGGAACCGGAGGGCTGGCCGATCTTAGTCGGCGTCTTCCGGGTCCTGCGCCCTTTGTGCGTGATAGGCCAGAATCTGCAGTTCCGTTGCCATGTCCACCTTGCGGAGGTTGACTCCCGGGGGGACCTGCAGCATCACCGGTGCGAAGCTGAGGATGCTCCGCACGCCGGCGGCTATCACCCGGTCGCAGACGTCCTGGGCCACCGCCGCCGGCAAGGCGAGGACCACCATGTTGGCACCGGTCCGTTGCAGTACCGGCTCAAGGTCGGCGGCGTCGCTGACCCGCAGCCAACCGACTTCACTGCCCACCACCATCTGGTCGGCGTCGAAAATTGCCACAATGTCAAAGCCTCGAGACTCGAATCCGCCGTACCGGGCCAGGGCTTTGCCGAGGTTGCCCGCACCGACGATCGCGACTTTCCAGTCGTGCGTCAACCCGAGGGCGGCGGCGATGTTGCGGTTGAGGTACTGGACCTCATAACCGACACCCCGGGTTCCGTAGGAGCCGACATAGGAGAGGTCCTTGCGCAGGGTCGAGGAGCTGACTCCGGAGGCCTCGGCCAGCGACTCGGACGAGACCCGGTCCACCCCCTCAGCCAGCAGCGTGGTCAGGGCGCGCAGATAGATGGTCAGCCGGGCCACGGCCGCGGGCGGAATCTGTTTGGCCGCAGTCCCGGCTCCCCCGGGGACAGGCCCGGGAGATGAATCCAGCGAAGTCACTATCTGCTCCATTGCGTCGCGTTGTGCTTCCCACTCTAGAGCCCCCGCGCATCACGCAACAAAGCACCCCGCCGTCAGGAAGGCTGGTCGAGGACCCGTTGCAGGGTCCGGGTCAGGCGGGCCTCGTCAATCTTCCAGAAATCCCGCTGTACGCCGTTGACCAGCACCACCGGGATCTCCTCGGCGAAACGTTCCCGCAGCCCGGCGTCGTCGTCCACCGATTTTTCCGACCAATCTATTCCGAGCGCAGCGGTGACCCGGCCGACGGCGGCACGCGCCTCTGTGCACAGGTGGCAGTCAGCCTTGGTGATCAGAACTACATCGGGTAAGGGTGCGGGTTTGGCCATGCATCCACCGTAGCCCGGCGGCCACTTCGGCGTCGACGCGCGGCGCAGTCCGCCCGGGTCCGGGCCCGTCCTGCCGTCGCGTCGCGCGTCCCGCGGGCGGCCGGGGGCCCGTCATTGACTAGACTCGTGGCATGCCCGAGGAGAAATACGTCATTGTGGCCAATGAGCCTGCTGCATCGACGCAGCACGGCGAGGCCGCATTTTTCGACGTCGACAACACCCTCATGAAGGGCGCAAGCCTTTTCCATGTCGCCCGCAAGCTTTACCAGCGTGGCGCCTTCACCCTGCCGCAGGCTGCCGGGTTCGCCTGGAAGCAGTTCATGTTCGTGCTGCGCGGCGAAAACATGGATGACGTCCATGCCGTCCGCGATTCCGCCCTGACGCTGGCCGCCGGCATCACGGCGAAGGACATCGAGGCGTTGGGCGAAGAGGTCTACGACGAGATGATTGAGTCGCGGATCTGGCCGGGGGCAAAGGCCCTGGCCGAACAGCATCTTCGGGTCGGGCGCAAAGTATGGCTCGTGACGGCGACGCCGATCGAGGTGGCCACTGTCATTGCCGCCCGGCTGGGCCTGACCGGGGCGCTGGGCACAGTGGGCGAGATCATGGACGGCTCGTACACGGGACGGCTTGTGGGCGAGATCCTCCATGGACCGGCCAAGGCGGTCGCGGTCCAGCACATTGCCGAGGAGCAGGGCCTGGACCTGAGCCGCTGCTGGGCATACAGCGATTCCCACAACGACATCCCGTTGCTGAGCATGGTGGGGCACCCCGTTGCCATCAATCCCGACTCCAAGCTGCGCCGCTACGCCCGCGAGCACAACTGGCCGGTCTACGACTTCCGTGCCGGCCGACGCGCCGCCACTCTGGGCTTCAAGGCCGCGACCGTCGGAGGGGCCATCTACGGCCTGTGGCGGGGGTTCTCCCGCTTCC
>NZ_KI914965.1:0-3990 GCF_000520575.1 Arthrobacter sp. I3 | reverse complement strand
GCTTCCGCGGCCCCAGCCGCTAGGCCGCCCGCGGCTTTCCGCTGGGATTCCGGGCCGACGCCGGGGATCCGGGCGAGGCCTGAGCAAGAAAAATGCCCGTCGCCTGGAAGGCAACGGGCATTTCATGCATTTCGAAGTATTGCTACTTCTTATTGCGACGCTGGTGGCGCGTCTTGCGAAGCAGCTTGCGGTGCTTCTTCTTGGCCATACGCTTGCGACGCTTCTTAATAACTGAACCCACGAAAGTTCCTTACCGGCTAGATGCAGTACCTGCCTGTTGGGAAGGGTCCGCGGGCTAAGCAGCAGACTGAAGCAACTGACAGGTTCTTACAATGACGTAAAACGTTCCTTAACAGGGTACCGCCTCTGCGAGGCACCCCACGACCGCGGGTCCCGTGCGGGACCCAAAGCAGTCGATTCACGCTGTGAATGTTGCCGCTGACTGATCAGCCAGTTCCGGCGTGGCCGTCATTCCGGTCGACGACGGCACCCTTGAGGTACTGCTCGACGGCGTTTTCCGGCACGCGGTAGGAGCGGCCGAACCGCACGGCCGGCATCTCCCCCGAATGCACAAGACGGTACACAGTCATTTTCGATACCCGCATAAGTTCCGCGACTTCGGCCACGGTCAAAAAACGGGCCTTGGAGAAGTTGGCCTCCGTAGACATTTCCCTATTCCTTTGCTCAAGCGAACGGCAGCCCCACCTGTTGACATGGCGGTGTGCCGATGCTGAGCCATCAAACAACCATGTGTTAGCAACACTAGTTGCTCATGGTGCCAAAGTGAAAGACTTCCTCAGGAATCCCCACACGATTTCCGCAGGAATCTCGAAAATCCCGCAGCACGCTCCCCCTCTTGCTCTTCCCTCAGGCGCGGGTCCGCCGCGTGCGGGCCGAGGCTGCCAGCTGGCCCAGTACCGACGCCGTCACGTCCCAGTCCATGCAGGCATCCGTGACGCTCTGGCCGTAGACCAGGCCGTCCCGTCCGGAGCCGGTAACGGCGTTGACATCAAGGTTCTGGGCCCCGCCCACCAGGAAGCTCTCGAGCATGACGCCGGCGATGGCCCCGGCGGCGGCTCCGGCACTTTCCAGCTGCGCACCGATTTCGAGGGCGACCTCGGCCTGGCGGTGGTGGTTCTTGCCGCTGTTGGCGTGGCTGGCGTCGACGATCAGACGGGGGTTGAGCTGCTTCGCTGCGAGTTTCGCTGAGGCCGCTTCAACATCGGCGGCTGAGTAGTTGGGGCCCTTGCGTCCGCCGCGGAGGATCACGTGGGTGTCCGGGTTGCCGGCGGTAGCCACAAGCGCCGCCCGGCCGTCGTCGTCGATCCCGAGGAACGCCTGGGCGGCAGCGGCGGCGCTGCACGCGTCCAGCGCCACCTGGAGATCGCCGTCGGTCCCGTTCTTGAAGCCGATCGGCATCGACAGCCCGGAGGCCAGCTGGCGGTGGATCTGGCTCTCCGTGGTGCGGGCGCCGATCGCGCCCCAGGCGACCAGGTCCGCGACGTACTGGGGGCTGATGGGCTCAAGGAACTCGGTGGCGGTGGGCAGGCCGAGGGCGGTGACCTGGCGGAGGAAGGACCGGGCCGCGCGCAGGCCCGCGGCGATGTCGTGGCTGCCGTCCAGCCGAGGGTCGTTGATCAGGCCCTTCCAGCCCACCGTGGTGCGCGGCTTTTCGAAGTAGGTGCGCATGACGATCAGCAGGTCTTCGCGGTGCTTCTCTGCCTGGCTGACCAGCCGGCGGGCGTATTCCAGGCCCGCCTTGGGGTCGTGGATGGAGCAGGGGCCCACGATGACGAGCAGCCTGTCGTCCACACCGTCCATGATGGCCCGGACCTCGTCCCGGCCCCGTCCGACCACCTCGGCCAGGCGGGCCTCCAGGGGCAGTTCCGCCATGATGTCTTGCGGGGTGGGCAGCGGGGTGAACTCGCTGACGCGCAGGTTCGAGGTGGAGTGTTGGGGGCCAGTGGCTGCTTCGATGCTCATATTCGGGTCCTGTTCCGGGTGCGGAGCGGGCCCTGGTCAGAACCCGCCGAAGAAATGGCGAAGGGCAGAGAATAATCTCTGCCCTGTTGGCTCTGAAGGAAAGTTGGATGCGTGTCAGTTAGACGCGGGCCCCTCCAGAGCCAACGAAAAATACGCATACCAACGGTTAGTCATAGCGTTGACGATAGCCCCGGAGCCGCGGCCGGAGCAAACGCCGGGCGTAACAATTCGCGGGCGGCCAGTTCCGGGCGGCCAGGAGTACGTGGTCGCCGGGCAGGCACGTCGCGGCGGTGTTCGCCGGCGCTGCCGCGAAATGACATTTCGACGGACACCGGCACCACCTAGAGTGTGAGGAAACCCAGCACAGCATCCGATCCGCAAATGGAGGCAGCCATGACGCACACCGTCCCGCCCGGCAACCCCGAGGCTCCGACCACTCCCGCGGCCACGGCCCCTGGCCCTGCGGTCTCCGCGTCCGGGCAGCACACAGCCGCGGCCGCCCGCGGGCTCCCTGCCGCGCTGAAGCGCCGCGTGCCCAAGTACGCCGACCTTGCTCCCCTGATGCAGTTCAAGAAGCCGGAATTCAGCAGGGCCGCCAGGCTGCGCCGTGCCAGCACCATCTGGGACCTGCGGGACATGGCCAAGCGCCGCACACCCCAGGCGCCCTTCGATTACACGGACGGCGCCGCCGAGGCCGAAATCTCCCTCCGCCGCGCCCGCCAGGCGTTCCTGGACATTGAATTCCGGCCCGGGGTCCTGCGGGACGTCTCCAGCATCGACCTCAGCACTGACATCCTGGGCGGGCCGTCCCGCCTCCCGGTGGGCATCGCGCCCACCGGCTTCACCCGGATGATGCAGTCCGAGGGCGAATACGCCGGTTCCCAGGCCGCCGCAGCCGCCGGCATTCCGTACACCCTCTCCACCATGGGCACGGCGTCGCTCGAGGACGTGGCCGCCGCCGCACCCACTGGCCGCAACTGGTTCCAGCTGTACCTGTGGACGGACCGGGAGCGTTCACTGGAACTGATCCAGCGTGCCGCCGCGGCGGGCAATGACACGCTCATGGTCACGGTGGACACCGCCGTCGCCGGCGCCAGGCTCCGCGACGTCCGCAACGGCATGACCATCCCGCCCGCCCTGACACTCAAGACCGTCCTGGATGCGTCCTACCGGCCCGCGTGGTGGTTCAACTTCCTCACCCACGAGCCGCTGACTTTCGCGTCGCTGTCCCGCTACACGGGCACGGTCGCGGACCTCATCAACTCCATGTTCGATCCCACCCTGACCTTTGCCGACCTCGATTGGCTGCGCGAGACGTGGAAGGGCAAGCTAGTGGTCAAGGGCATCCAGACGGTCGACGACGCCCGCAAGGTGGTGGACCATGGCGCGGACGGGATTGTGCTCTCCAACCACGGCGGCCGCCAGCTGGACCGGGCACCGATTCCGTTCCACCTGCTCCCGGAGGTCTCCGCGGCGCTGAAGGCGGACCGCAGCGACGCGGCGATCATCCTGGACACCGGCATCATGAGCGGCGCGGACATCATCGCCGCCCTCGCCCTCGGCGCCGACTTCACGCTGATCGGCCGCGCCTACCTGTACGGGCTCATGGCCGGCGGGCGGGCCGGTGTGGACCGTGCCCTCCAAATCCTGGAGAAGGACATGGAACGCACCATGGCACTGCTGGGCGTCAGCCGGGTCGCGGAGCTCACGCCCGGGCACGTGCGGATCCTCCGCACCTAGCACCTATGACAAGCCCCCGGCGCCCGAACGATCGGCCAAGTGCGCACTTTGGGCGGAGCGGATGGCCGCAGCGCATACCCAGGGCGGCATACGCGGGGCAGGACAGCCTACTTCTTGCGGCCGAACTTGGGCAGGTTGGCCAGGAGATCGGCGGCCCTGGTGGCGGCCCGGCCCACGGTCCGCCCGATCTGCTGGGGCATTTTGTCGTCCCCCGCCGTTCCCACCGGAATGACGACGGCGGGGCTCAGCGGGCTGCCGGCAGGGCGG
>NZ_KI914964.1:10913-13542 GCF_000520575.1 Arthrobacter sp. I3 | reverse complement strand
GGGCCGCGACCGTCATCACGCTCGCCTTGGATCAGGTCCGGCACAGCTGCCTCCCGGAGGCCGCGGCGGCGATGGAGCACGCCCTGACCCGCACCGCGGCCGAGAACGACGCCGACTTCCTGGCCCGGGTCAGCCGCAGCTGGACTGAGGCGCTGGACCAGGACGGCGCCGAACCTTCCGAGGAATTGCTCCGCCAGCTCCAGGGCGCCTTTCTCCGCAAACCCCGGCACGGCCTGCAGCACCTGGAAATCTTCGCCACCACGGACCAGTTCGAACACCTGATCACCGTGATGAACACCGCCACCAACCCCCGCACCGGCGAAGGCACCGGCCAGGGCACCGCCACCGGCAACACGGCGCAGGCCGGACCGGGTGAGGACGGGGCGGCGGAGTGGGAAGCCGCCGGGCACAGCCCTGCCGGTACTGACGCCGCCAGCGGCATGAGTGCTGCCGGCGTTGGCACTCCCGGGGCCGTCCGGGCCGACACCGGCGCGGCTGATGAGCCCGCCACGGCCGAAGAGGACCCNGTCGGCGCGTGCAAAGCAGCCCTCGCCACCGGGGGGCTGCCCGCCGCGGGCGGGCTCCGGCCCCAGGTCATGGCCACCATTGACTACCGGGACCTGCTCACCCGGCTCGGGACGACTCCCGCCGAAGCAGGCGCCGCTGCCAACACCGCACAGCACAGCACGGGAACCAGGCACGGCACCGGGACGCTGCTGTTCACCGGTCCAGTCACCGCCGGCACCGTCCGCAAAATCGCCTGCGACGCCGACATCATCCCGGTTGTCCTCGGCGGGGAGGGCCAGATCCTGGACATCGGCCGCGCCTCCCGGGTCTTCCCGCCGCATATCCGCAAGGCCATCACGGCCCGGGACCGGGGCTGCGCCTTCCCGCAATGCACCATTCCGGCGCCGTGGTGCGAGGCCCACCACATCACTTACTGGTCCCGCGGCGGAACCACCGGAACCGGCAACGGCACCCTGCTCTGCTCCCATCACCACCACGTGATCCATAAGGAACACTGGAGCATCCAGATGCGCACCGGCATCCCCTGGTTCATCCCGCCACCCCACCTCGACCCCGCCCGGACACCCCGCCGGAATAGCTACTTCCGCCTGGAGTGACCCCGTCGCCGCCTACGGCTAGTTCCGCCGACGCGTCACCGCCCCCACCGCGCGCAATATCGGCTGCGACTCCGACATGTTCCCCGTCGTCCTCGGCGGCGAGGGCAGGTCTGCGGAGCAGACCCAATCACGTAGTAGTTCCGCACCGGAACCACCGGAACCCGGCAACGGGACAGGTCGTTAATAAGAGCTCTGGGAGCAGCGGCTATTTCTCAGAGAATCTTGGGCCGAAGACTCACGATTGCAACGCCGTTAGGGCTGCGATACGTTGTGCCTCGAACGACACAATCATGTGGAACCTGGGACGCCACTATTAGGTGGCGCTCAAGTGTGGATATGAGCCACGCGCGTACTCTTTCAAGTAGGGTTTCGCCCGATGGCAAGCTGCACCAAGATCACCTACTCCACCCCCTGGCACGCGAACCGCGCGCTCCAAGAAATCATCCGGCAGGGCTCGTCCTCTGGGGGCAAGTTGCCCGCGAGCGTATACCCATGCGAAGGCTGCAAGGGATGGCACCTGACCTCCAAAAGGGCAGCTGGAAAGGCAAAGAAGTGGCAACGCCATTCTTCGTGAAAGTGTCACCAGCGCGCTAAAGGGACCCTGCCGTACTCGCACAACCACGTGATCCACGAGGGTGGCCCATCCGGATGCGGACCGACGGCATGCCCGGTTCATCCCGGCCGCACGTCGACCCGGGCCGGGCCGGGCCTTCGGATGATCGCGCAGGCGCGTCATCAAGAGCAATGGTGATCAGGAGGTCCGGCCGGTGCAACCAGATCAGCCCCGCCGGCCGAGCGGACGTTAGAGGAACTCGGCCCGGCCTTCCATTGCCGAGGACGCCAGTGCGTGTTCCCGCCGCGGGATCCTGCCGGCCGCTTTCGCCAGCCTGCCGGCGATGACGGCATGTTTGAAGGCCTCGCCCATGAGCACCGGATTCTGCGCACGGGTCACCGCAGTAGCCAACAGCACGGCGTCGCAGCCGAGTTCCATCGCCAGGGCAGCGTCCGAGGCCGTGCCGATCCCGGCATCCAGCACCACGGGCACGGACGCGCGCGAGACGATCAGCTCGATGTTGTGCGGGTTCAGGATGCCCAGTCCGGTGCCGATCGGGGCGCCCAACGGCATCACGGCCGTCGCGCCGAGGTTTTCGAGCCGGAGGGCAAGCACGGGGTCGTCGTTCGTGTAGGCGAAGACCTTGAAGCCTCGGGCCACGAGCTGTTCGGTTGCGTCCACGAGTTCGACGGCGTCCGGCAGCAGTGTGTGCTCGTCGGCAATGACTTCGAGCTTGACCCAGTCCGTTTCCAGGGCCTCCCGCGCAAGTTCGGCGGTCAGGACGGCGTCCCTGGCGGTGAAGCAGCCTGCCGTGTTCGGCAGCACCCGGATCTGATGGTCCTCGAGCAGCTGGAACAGCGAGCCCGTCTCCGCTGGCGAATAGCGGCGCATCGCCACCGTGGTCAGCTCCGTCCCGGACGCCACCAGCGCCGCCCCGAGCCCGTCCAGGCTG
>NZ_KI914964.1:6892-10813 GCF_000520575.1 Arthrobacter sp. I3 | reverse complement strand
TACGCCGTCGACCACGAACGGATCGGCCACCGCACCGGTCATGGGGACGGCTGGTGTTCCTGCGAATGTCGTCTCGTTCATGCTGGTCATCCTCCCTGGACTGCCGTGACAAGTTCGACGTCGTCGCCGTCGGCGAGCGCCGTGGCGTGCCACTGGCTGCGCGGCACCACTTCGGCGTTGCGGGCGACGGCGACACCGAGCTTCCGCCCGTCGGCGGCGCGGCCGTCGGGGCCGATGCTCCGGCCCGTAAGCTGGGTGACGAGTGTGGAGACGGAGGCGCCGTCGGCGACGCTCTGCTCCGTTCCGTTAAGTCGGATGTTCATGCTGCTTCCTTCTTGGGGCTGTCCCCGGACGTAACCGGGATGCGGGAAAAACGGTCCGGGCGGAACCCGCCCCAGCGCGGGTCCGGCGTGAAGTCCATGAGTTGCCGGCACACGGCGGCGGCGGCGGGGGTCAGCAGGACGCCGTGCCGGAAGAATCCTGTGGCGATGATGAGTCCCGGGACGTCCCCGCCGTCCGCTCGTGCGACCCGCCCCAGCAGCGGGGCATTGTCCGGAGTGCCGGGCCGCGCCCGCGCCGTGGCTTCTAAAAGCTCCAGCTCGGCGACCGCAGGCACCAGCTGCTGGGCATCCCGCAGCAGCTGGTAAATACCGCCGGCGGAAACCGCGTGCGGATCCGACGGTCCATCCTCCCGCTGGGTGGCCCCGATCACCACTGTGCCGTCCTGGCGGGGGACGATGTACACCGGGATGCCGCGCACCATGCCCCGCACGGTGGCCGTGAGCAGCGGCTGCAGATGCGGAGGCACGCGAAGCCGGAGGATGTCGCCGTAGACGGGCCGCAGCGGCAGCGCCAGCCCGGCCGGAAGCTCCTCGAGCGCGGCGGCGCCGAGCCCGTTGGCGACCACGGTCTCCGCAGCCCGCACGGAACCGCCGCCGGCCAACCGCACACCCGCCACCTGTCCGTCCTGCCACAGCAGGCCCGCCGCGCCCCGCCGGACGAAGCTGCCGCCTTCCGCACCGAGTACGCCGGCGAGCCGGGTGATCAGCAGGCGGGGGTCCACCTGGTGGTCGGCCGGGATGTCGAAGGCACACGAGATGCCGGGACTCAGCAGGGGCTCCCGGGTGCGCGCCTCGCGCACTGTCAGTGGCTCCACGGCCAGGCCGCATGCCTGCTGGACTTCCCTCAAGTCCGCGAGCGCGCGCCGGTCCGCCGCGTCGGCCCCCACCGCCAGGGTCGGCGTCGTTAAGTAGCCGGTACCCGCCGGGGAATCCGCGCCGGCGGCACCGGCGTCGAGAGCCGTAGCGAATCCTGGCCACAACCGGGAGGCCTCAAGCATCAGTTCCAGGAGCTGTTCCTCCTGGTAGTGCAGTTCACTCACGGGGGCCAGCATGCCGGCCGCGGCCCAGCTGGCTCCGCTGCCGGGAGCATCATCGATCAGGACCACGGATCGGCCCGAGCGGATGGCCTCGAACGCGATGCCATGGCCGATCACCCCGCCGCCGATCACGGCCACGTCGGCAGTCGTATCCCCCGCGATGATTCCCTCTGCGGTACCGGGCCCTGTGTCACAAACCTGGGCGGCGGCGTCATTTGCGGCTCCGGCTGCACGGCCTGCTCGTGTGCCCATGAAAAATTCCTTCCCTACGCCGGTACTAGCCGGATCAGGTCAAGCGGTCGGCTCTGACGCCCTCTCAGCCGGGCAGCGGCGACATGGCTGCTGCGGGCTCCCGCGGTATGCGCCCAGTTTAGAGGAACTAGGCTGGTCCCATGAGCCAGGACCCTCTCCACACCACCGCCCGCCTCTATCTCTGCACCGACGCCCGCAGGGACCGCGGCGACTTCGAGGACTTCGTGGACGCCGCCTTCGCCGGCGGCGTGGACATCATCCAGCTGCGCGACAAGTCGCTCGAGGCCTCCGAGGAGCTGGAACTGCTGGAGGTCCTGCACACCGCGGCGCAGCGCCACGGGCGGCTGTGGGCCGTCAATGACCGGGCGGACATCGCCTCCCTGTCCGGGGCTCCGGTGTTCCATGTCGGCCAGAAGGACATTTCGCTCGACGCCGCCCGCGGCTTTCTCGGCAAGGATGCCGTGATCGGCCTGTCCACCCACAGCCCGAAGCAGGTGGACGCCGCCATCGCTGCCGCGCCCGGCCGCAAAGGGCTCGATTATTTCTGTGTGGGCCCCGTGTGGGCGACGCCCACCAAGCCCGGACGCGCCGCCGTCGGCCTCGATCTGGTGCGCTACGCCGCCCAGGCGATCGGCGGGGCGGAAGCGGAGGGAACCGGCAAAGTCAACGAAAGCGTGCTGCCGTGGTTCGCGATCGGCGGGATCGACCTCAGTAACGTGGAGCAGGTAGTCGATGCCGGTGCCCGGCGGATCGTCGTGGTCCGGGCGATCACCGACGCCGCTGATCCGGCCCACGCCGCCGGAGCCTTGCTGGCGGCGTTGGACGCCGCCGCATCCTAAGCAGGTCCCCAGCCCGTAATGCCGGCCGGCACTGAAACTATCCGGCGAGACCCAGCTCCGTCATCCGGCGCGCGTGATTCGCTGCGAGTTCGGCCGCCAGGCCGTTGACCAGCGCCCCGGGCGCCGGCGTCGTCCAGCCCCGACAGTCCGCCGAGGAACGCGTGCTCAGCGCTGACACGCTGGGCGTGGTTCAATACCTCCCCCAGCAGGCGCCTGGCCCACAACGCCAGGCGCGACGCCAGCCGGGGGTCATCGGCCAGGGCGGCCTTGAGTCGCGCCTGCAGCACGGCCGTGGACTCACCGGTGGAGCGGACCTGTCCGATTAACTCACGGGTCGCGGCGTCGACGTACCGGCCCACGACGCCGTAAAAGTCCGCGGCGACCGTGTCGATCACGTAGGCCTTCATGAGGGCCTCGTACCAGTCCGATGGGCGCGTGCGTTCGTGGAAGTGGTCCACCGAGGGCTGGAACGGCAGCATGGCGGCCTCCGTATCCAGGCCCATGCGCTCGAGCCGGGTCCGGACGAGTTCGTAATGCTGGAACTCGACCACGGCCATCCTGCCCAGCACCGCACGGTCATGCAGCGTGGGCGAATACCGGGCACTCGAGGACAGCCGCTCGAAGGCGGAAAGTTCGCCGTACGCCAAGACTCCCAGCAGGTCGGCAAGGAAGCTGTTGTAGAGGGCAGGATCGTCCGCAGTTGCGCTCATCATCCAAGACTAATAGCGGAAATCGGGCTACCCTGATTTTCGTGTCCCATCATCGCCTGACCCCCAGTGTCCACGAGCAGCAGAACCAGCTTGCCGGGGCCCTCAAGGCGTTGCGCACCACGCTGGAACTGCCCGGCCCGTTCCCCGAAGTTGTGCTGCGCGACGCGGCGGCGGCGGTGGCCGAGCACAAGCTCCCGGACCTTGACCTCACGCATGTCGAGTTCGTGACCATCGATCCGGCGTCGTCCACCGACTTGGACCAGGCCCTCTTTATCGAACGGAGCGACGGCGGCTACAAGGTCTTCTACGCCATCGCCGACGTTCCCTCCTTTGTCGCCCCGGGCGGGGCGCTGGACGCCGAGACCCGGCGCCGCGGCCAGACCTTCTACACCCCGGACGGCCGGATTCCGCTGCATCCGGAGATCATCAGCGAGGCCGCCGGCAGCCTGCTCGCCGGGCAGTTGTGCGCGGCGTTCGTCTGGGAGTTCGAGCTCGACGCCGCGGCAGAGGTCGCCTCGGTCCTCGTGCGCCGGGCACAGGTCCGCAGCCGCGCGAAGCTCAACTACAAGGGCGTGCAGGCCGAGCTCGACGCCGGCACCGCGGCGCCCGTGCTGCAGCTGCTGAAAGAAGTAGGCCTCAAACGGGTGGAACTGGAACGCCTGCGCGGCGGCGCGAGCCTGAACATGCCGGAACAGGAGATCCAGCAACTGCCCGACGGCGGCTACCGGATCGTGGCGGCCCC
>NZ_KI914964.1:4136-6792 GCF_000520575.1 Arthrobacter sp. I3 | reverse complement strand
CGGCCCCGCCGCTGCCGGTGGAGGACTGGAACGCCCAGATTTCACTCATGACCGGGATGGCCGCCGCGGCGCTCATGCTCCGGGGCAAAGTCGGCATCCTCCGCACCATGCCCGCCCCGGACGAGGCGTCACTGCGCCACTTCCACCGGCAGACCCACGCCCTCGGCAAGCCCTGGGACGGGGAAATGCGCTATGGCGAGTACCTGCGGACCCTTGACCCGACGGACCCCCGGCAGCTGGCCATTGTGCATTCAGCCGGGATGCTCTTCCGCGGTGCCGGATACACACCCTTCGACGGCACAGTGCCCAACGCCGCCGTCCAGTCCGCCATCGGCGCCGCCTACGCCCATTCCACGGCACCGTTGCGGCGGCTGGTCGACCGCTTCGTCCTGGTGATCTGCGAGGCCCTGAGCAACGGCACCGAGGTTCCTGCCTGGGCCAGGGAGGCGCTGCCGTCCCTCCCTGCCATCATGGGCACCTCGGACCAGTTGGCCGCGAAACTGGAGCGGCTGTCGCTGGACACCGTTGAGGCGGCGCTGCTCGTCAACCATGTCGGCCAGGAATTCGACGCTGTCGTCATCTCCGGACCCAAGCCCGCCAAGGGCGCCAACGGCAGCAGCAACGGCAACGGCGGGAAGACCAACGGCAACGGAAACGGCCCGTCCGGGATCGTCCAGATCGCCGAGCCCGCCGTGACCGCACGATGCCCCGGCGAGCTGGAACCGGGCACCAAAGTCCGGGTCCGGGTGGTGTCCTCGGACATCGCCACACGGGAAATCCAGCTGGAGCTCGTGGGCTGACGGCCCGCTGGCGGTCCGTTGACGGTCCGCAGGCCGTCCCGACGCCGTCGCCAGCCAGCGCTCCCGGTGCCCTCCCGAGGCGCAATCACCCGCCCAGTCGAGGATCCGCGCCTTGTACAGCTAGACTGAAGAGGTAGAAATGGATGCCCGGTCGTTGATTTCCATGATTTTCGAATTCAACAAGCCCGCCCCTACGCGATCTTGAGATACACCCGCTGGTCCCCAGTGCCAGCATTTAGATAGCCCGCGATCGGCTTCCACTGGAATTGCTTGCGCGCCTGAGCGTGCTCCGGAACGGCCACCACGGCCGCCCCCGTTGAGCAAGCAGCGCAGCCCAAAATGAATAAGGAAACTCCCCTGTGAGTGAATTGCACACGCACCAGCTTCTGACCGATGAGTCCGGCACGGAGACCATCGAGCCCGAAGAGACCATCATCTCGGACGAAAAGCCGCACGAGATTGCCGAGAAGACCTTTGCCGACTTCAATGTCCGCGCGGACATCGTGGAGTCCCTGGCCGACGCCGGCATCACCCACCCCTTCCCGATCCAGGCCATGACGCTGCCGGTCGCACTGGCAGGGCATGACATCATCGGCCAGGCCAAGACCGGTACTGGCAAGACCCTCGGCTTCGGCATCCCGGCGCTGCAGCGCGTCGTCGGCCGCGACGACGCCGGCTTCGACAAACTGGCCGTTCCCGGCGCCCCGCAGGCCCTGGTGATCGTGCCCACCCGCGAGCTCGCCGTCCAGGTAGCCAAGGACCTCGAAAACGCCGCAAAGAAGCGCAACGCCCGCATCGCCACCATCTACGGTGGCCGCGCTTACGAGCCGCAGGTCGAGGCGCTGCAGAACGGCGTCGAGGTTGTCGTCGGCACCCCCGGCCGCCTGATCGATCTCTTCAAGCAGAAGCACCTGAGCCTCAAGAACGTCAAGATCGTCATCCTCGACGAGGCTGACGAGATGCTGGACCTCGGGTTCCTGCCGGACGTCGAGACCCTGATCGCCGGCACGCCCGCGGTCCGCCAGACGCTCCTGTTCTCCGCCACCATGCCCGGCCCGGTCATCGCCATGGCCCGCCGCTACATGACCCAGCCGACCCACATCCGCGCCGCGGACCCGGACGACGAGGGCCTGACCAAGCGCGACATCCGCCAACTGATCTACCGTGCCCACAGCATGGACAAGGTGGAAGTGGTAGCCCGCATCCTGCAGGCCCGCGGACGCGGCCGGACCATCATCTTCACCAAGACCAAGCGCACCGCCGCGAAGGTGGCCGAGGAACTGGTGGACCGCGGTTTTGCTGCGGCCGCCATCCACGGTGACCTCGGCCAGGGCGCCCGCGAACAGGCGCTGCGCGCCTTCCGCAACAACAAGGTGGACGTCCTCGTTGCCACCGACGTCGCCGCCCGCGGCATCGACGTCGACGACGTCACCCACGTGATCAACTACCAGTGCGTCGAAGACGAGAAGATCTACCTGCACCGCGTCGGCCGCACCGGCCGTGCCGGCAACAAGGGCACCGCCGTGACCTTTGTTGACTGGGACGACATGCCGCGCTGGGGGCTCATCAACAAGGCCCTCGGCCTGAGCTACCCCGAGCCCGTGGAAACCTACTCGTCCTCGCCCCACCTGTTCGAGGAACTCGACATCCCCGCAGGCACCAAGGGCCGGCTGCCGCGCGACAAGCGTGTGCTGGCCGGCGTCGACGCGGAGGTCCTCGAAGACCTCGGCGAGACCGGCAAGAAGAACTCGCGCACCAGCGCAAAGGACAGCGGAAGGGACGGCGCAAAGGACGGCAGCCGCACGAGCAGCCGTGACGGCGCCCGTGAAGGCAGCCGCACGAGCAGCCGTGACGGC
>NZ_KI914964.1:0-4036 GCF_000520575.1 Arthrobacter sp. I3 | reverse complement strand
TCCGGCGAAGGCCCCCACCGAGGTGGACCGGGCGACCCGTGCCCGGCGCCGGACCCGCACCCGCCGCCGCAACGGCGAGGTAGTGGCCGGCGGCGACGCACAGCCGAGCGGCGCCGAGGCCTAATCCCCTCCATGACTGACACCGTCTGGGCGCCGGACGGCAGCAACCTGGTGGTTCACGCGGACAACGCGGAATACCTCCCCACGCTGCCGGACGGCGCCTTCACACTGATTTACGTGGACCCGCCCTTCAACACCGGCCGGGTCCAGCGGCGCCAGGAAACCAGGATGGTACTCAACGCCGGCGGCGAGGGTGACCGCGTCGGGTTCAAGGGCCGGTCCTACGACACCATCAAGGGCGCGCTGCACAAGTACGACGACGCGTTCAGCGACTACTGGTCCTTCCTCGAGCCCCGGCTCGTGGAGGCCTGGCGGCTCCTGGCCGACGACGGCACCCTGTACCTGCACCTGGACTACCGAGAGGTGCACTACGCAAAGGTCATGCTGGACGCGATCTTCGGCCGCGAATGTTTCCTGAACGAGATCATCTGGGCGTACGACTACGGTGCACGGGCCAAGTACCGCTGGCCCACCAAGCACGACAACATCCTCGTCTACGTCAAGAACCCGGCAAAGTACCACTTCGACAGCGCCGAGGTGGACCGTGAGCCCTACATGGCGCCCGGACTGGTGACCCCCGCCAAGCGCGAGCTCGGCAAACTGCCCACGGACGTGTGGTGGCACACGATCGTTTCGCCGACCGGCAAGGAGAAAACCGGCTACCCGACGCAGAAGCCGGAGGGGCTGATCCGCCGCGTGGTTGCGGCCTCGAGCCGGCCGGGCGACTGGTGCCTGGACTTCTTCGCAGGTTCCGGCACGCTCGGGTCCGTGGCCGCGAAACTCGACCGCAGGTTCGTGTGCGTGGACCAGAACCAGCCGGCCATCGACGTCATGGCCAAGCGCCTGGCCGCGCAGGCGCAGTTCACGTCTTTCCCGACGGTCTGACCCGCCGCCCTCACCGCGCCCCGCCGTTCCCGGGGCCGGGGCGGGTTTTCAGCGCACCACGGACGAGCCCGTGCCCAGTTCCTCGATCCGGGCAAAGACTTCTGCGGAGGTCAGGTTCTCGCCCAGCAGGTTCGGCTTTCCTGCGCCGTGGTAATCGGAGGACCCTGTGACCAGCAGGCCATAGCGTTCGGCGATGCGGCGCAGGAACGTCCGGCCCTCCTCGGGGTTGTCCCGGTGGTAGATTTCCAGGCCTGCCAGGCCGGCGTCGATCATCTCCCGGTAGGTCCCCTCCCCCACGATCCGGCCGCGGGCGGATGCCACGGGGTGGGCGAACACCGGGACGCCCCCGGCTGCACGGACCAGTTCGACGGCGAGCGCCGGCTCCGGCGCATAGTGCTGGACCCAGTAGCGCGAGCGTGCTGTGAGGATGGAACCAAAAGCCTCGGCCCGGTCTTCCACCACACCGGCCGCGACGAGCGCGTCGGCGATGTGCGGGCGGCCCAGGGTGGCCCCCGGCGCGACGTGGTGAATCACGTCGTCCCATGTCAGCGGGTAGTCCTCCGACAAAAGGGTGACCATCTTCTGCGCCCTCGTGTGCCGGGCGTCCTTGGACTTGGTGATTTCCTCAAGCAGTCCGGGATGCGCGGGGTCGTGGAGGTAGCTGAGCAGGTGGACGCTGATGCCTTCCGCTGTGCGGCAGGAGATCTCCATCCCCGGGACCAGCGCGACCCCGGCTTTCCGGGCGGCGACGGCGGCCTCCGCCCACCCGGCAGTGGAATCGTGATCGGTCAGGGCGATGACGTCGAGGCCCGCGGCGGCGGCGGACTCCATGACGCCGGCCGGCGCCTGGGTGCCGTCGGAAACGTTGGAGTGCGCATGCAGGTCGATCCTCACCTCACCAGCCTAGTAGATGGCAGTATCCAAAGCCTCGGCCCCTTCTTGCCGGGCCCTGCAGCGGCCCTGCAGCGCGAGCGCGCCGTTGGCCTAAGCCGCGGCGCTGGTGAGACTATGGGACGGTGAACGATGCAGATAACACCCTAGTCTCCGCTTCCCAGCCCCTCGAAGAGCGCGTCAACAACCGCTCGCAGCGGCCCAGCTCCGACGCCTTCAAAGCCTTCATGGCCAGCAACTGGGCGCCGGCCTCGCAACAGCTCCCCGAGCGGGACGCCGTCGCGGGCCACGCCGCAGGCCGGCGCCGCTCCATCTCAGGCCAGTTCAAAGGTGAACGCCTGGTCATCCCCGCCGGCCCGCTGAAGGTCCGCTCGAACGACTGCGACTACCGTTTCCGGCCGCACTCCGCCTTCGCGCACCTCACCGGCCTCGGCCTGGACCACGAACCTGATGCGGTCCTGATCCTGGAACCGGTCGCGGAGGGCACCGGCGACGACGGCGGAAACCACCACGCCACGCTGTACTTCCGCCCGTTGGCCGGCCGCGACACCGAGCAGTTCTACGCCGATTCCCGCTCCGGGGAGTTCTGGATCGGCGCACGCCCGACCCTGGCCGAGTTCAAGGCCAAGCTGGGACTCGACACGGCCGACATCGCCGAACTCGAACTCGCCATCACCAAGAATGTCGGTGCGCCGGAGATCGGCGGAATCTCCATCAGGCTGGTCCGCAAGGTTGACGAGAACATTGATGCGCTCGTCGACACTGCCCGCTACAACACGGCCAAGGACCCCGACAACCTCGACCTGAGCGTGCTCGACGCCCTGGATGAGAAACTCACAGAGGCCCTCTCGGAACTGCGCCTGCTCAAGGACGAGTGGGAAATCGAACAGATGAAGATCGCCGTCGCCGCCACCGTGGCCGGCTTCACCGAGGTGGTCAAGGCGATCCCGCGGGCGCTGACCCACCACCGCGGCGAGCGCGTCGTGGAAGGGGCGTTCTTCGCCCGGGCCCGCGAGGAAGGCAACGAGCTCGGCTACGACACCATCGCCGCCTCCGGCAACAACGCCACCGTGCTGCACTGGACCCGGAACACCGGCAAGATCAACGCGGGCGAACTGCTGCTCCTGGACGCCGGAGTCGAGGCCGATTCCCTCTACACCGCGGACATCACCCGTACCCTGCCGGCCAACGGCAAGTTTTCCGAGGTCCAGCGCAAGGTCTACGAGGCAGTGCTCGACGCCGCCGACGCCGGCTTTGCCGCCGCCCAGCCGGGCACGAAGTTCCGGGACATCCACACGGCAGCCACCACGGTGCTGGCCGAGCGGCTCGCCGAATGGGGCCTCCTGCCCGTCTCCGTCGAGGAAGCCGTGAGCACCGAGGGCCAGCAGCACCGCCGGTGGATGCCGCACGGCACCAGCCACCACCTCGGCCTCGACGTCCACGACTGCGCCCAGGCGAAGCGGGAACTCTACCTCGACGGCGTGCTCACGCCCGGCATGGTGTTCACGATCGAACCCGGCCTGTACTTCAAGAGCGAGGACATCGGCATCCCCGAGGAATACCGCGGCATCGGCGTCCGGATCGAGGACGACATCCTCATGACGGCGGACGGCCCGGTCAACCTCAGCGCCGCACTGCCGCGCAAGGCCGACGACGTCGAGTCCTGGATGGCCGGCATCTACCTGGAAGTGGACGGCCAGACTCCGTAGGTCAGTCAGGCAGTAAACAGCAAGAAAAGCAGCAAAAAAGGGAGGGTCCCGGATGTTGAACTGGTCCCCGATTGTTGGACTGGCCAAATAAGATCCTAAGCCGCGAGGGCCTGGGCACGGTATTGCACCGGGCTCAGGCCCTCGAGCTTTGTCGAGATACGTTCGGTGTTGTACCAGCGGATGTACTCGTTTAGCGCTGCTTCCAGTGCGTCGGTGCTGAGGAACCGGACGTGGTGGAAGAGCTCTTCTTTGAGGTGGCCGAAGAAGTTCTCCATCACGGCGTTGTCGTAGCAATTGCCCTTGCGGGACATCGACTGGACCGCGCCGGCGCCCTCGAGGAGGGCCTGCCACGAGATGTGCTGGTATTGGAAGCCTTGGTCAGAATGCACCAGAGGTTGCTGGCCGGGCTGGAGGCAGGTGAGGGCCTGGCA
>NZ_AZSB01000492.1:0-17479 GCF_000520575.1 Arthrobacter sp. I3 | reverse complement strand
ATCCCGGACAAAAACCACAGCAATATCTAGTGAAGGGGTAGCCGGAGCATATCCGGCAGACCGATGTCCGCCGGGGACAGTTCCGGCCTTGCCCGGAGCAAGCGGAGCGGGTGCCGGAAGGACCGGCCTGACCAGGCCGTGTCGGCGGCGACTTCCACCACCACCGGTTCCACCAGTGTCAGCAACCACCGGTTCCCTGTCGCGGTTGAACCGGTCCAGGGCCGTGCCCTTCACTGTGACGGGCCACGGATGCTGTTGCCGGGGCGGCTCCAGCCGCCGCGCCAGCTCGCGGGCGGAGGCGGTTTTCAGCGGCGCGGAGCGGCCGACGATCCGCAGTTCGCCGTCCAGGGCCAGGCCCGCCACGACCTCGGCGGGCCCGGTGATCGGTCCGATGACCGCCCCGCAGACGACTTCCACGGTTTCCCGGTGCTTGAGCTTCAGCCACGAGCTGGCTCCCCGGGGTGTACGGCTGGTCGCTGTCTTTGATGACGAGGCCTTCGAACCCGGTGTGGGGCAACTCTTCGAACCACCGGGCCGCCTCGTCCGGATCGGTGCTGGCGGGGGAGAGCGCGCGCGCTGTGCGCATCACCCAGCTCAGATCCCGCAGCCACCGGAACGCGCCGACCCGGGCGGGCCTGACGGTCCCGGCCGTGAAGCGATCCTTTCGAAAACCAGCCTTGAAGGCACGGGGTTCGGTAGGGTCAGGTCATGATCCAAACCGCGGCCGTACCGGCGCTGACGTCCTATCACTGGCTCGGCATCCCGATCGCCGCCGCAGGGGCGGTCCTGCTTGCCCTCGGGACACTGTTCCAGCACAAAAGCATCGAAGCCCAGGGCCCGGCGCCGGGGCGGGCCGCCGGAAGCATGGGCGGCGGCCGCCTTCAGGCCCTCCTGCGGAAACCGGTATGGCTGGGCGGGACAGCCATGCTCGGAGCGGCAATACTCCTGCAGCTGACAAGCCTGAGGTTCTCGCCACTGATCATCGTGCAGCCAATCGGCGCTGTCGCCCTGGTCGTAACCACCTTGGCCACAGCCCGGAGGGCCCGCAGGTCCCCGGGGCGCCGGGCCTTGACGGCCGTAACGTTGTGTGTCGGCGGGGTGGGTGCGTTCGTCGCTGTCGCGGCCGTGTCCGCGCAGGATGTTCAGATCAGCGACCGGCACCTCATCACGATCCTGGCCCTGCTTGGCATCGTCCTCGCCGCACTGGCAACGGGTTTCGGGCTCTGGCGGCGCCGATGGGGCGCCGTAGTCTTTACCGCCGGCGCCGGGATCCTGTTTGGGTTCGTCGCGGCCCTCGCCAAGACCGTCATCGCCCGGCTGGTCCAGGGTGACTTCGAATGGCTGTCCCTGACCTGCCTCGCGGGGCTGGTCATCGCCGCCCTGTCCGGAACGTTCCTGGTCCAGAACGCACACACCCGCGGCACACCTGAACTCGTCGTCGCCGGGCTGACAGTTATCGATCCCCTCGTCGCCGTCACGCTCGGCATCGTCATCCTCGGAGAAGCCGACACCGCCCCGCCACTGGCAATCATCGCTTTCGTCCTCGCCGGCGCAACAGCCATCGCCGGAGTCATCCTCCTCGCAACGGTCAGGAAGGCACCGGTATCCACACACCTCTCGCCGTGAAGGCCGCGCAGCGTGAGCCCCGCCGGGCGCCCTGCATGCAGGGACCTCAGCACGTTGGAGACTGTCCCTTTTGGCTCGCCGTGGACGCTCCGTGAATTCCCTGACGCAGAGCGCCCGCTCCGAGGTCCACGGCGCGGGCGTGATATATCAGGCACGGGCGGCGCTGCGGGGGCCGCGGACACACGCCCTCGGCTTCGGGCTGAGGGCTGGGGCGGCACGGCCGCGGTGGCGCTGCTTCATTTGTCGACGGTGCGGGCCGGGCGCCGCCTCGTGAGGAGCTCTGTTGAGGCATACCCCGCGGCCAGGACGACCATGCTGCCCAGCCATCCGGCTGTCAGGAACACCAAAAGCATCCGGTCCCTGTCCTCATAGGGAGCTAGTGACTGCCCCGCCACGATGACCTTTCCTGCCGCCGAGCGCGCAACCACCGCCATGCGCAATCCCGGCTCTGGCTGCCAGGTAACGGCGTCGCTGCCGGCGGTTCTTGCTGTCTGAAGCACGCCGGCGGGCAGTGCGGGAAGGGTCCCGTGGAGGGTAGCGGTTCCCGACACGGGCTGATCATCGGGTCCGTAAGTGATGACAAAGATTCCGCTCTCTGGATTGAGTTCCACACGCGGGGGCGGCACCGTCTCCGCTCCGAGGGTCTGCAGCTGAGCGGCGGCGGCCGCCGCGGGCGCGTCATTGGCCGTCCGGCGCCCGAGCTGTTGAAAGGACGCATAGACGCTGCCAAAAATGAGGGAGACGACGACGGCGGCCGTCAGCCACGCGATCGACATGCGGGTTGCGTTCATACCGCGCATTATCCGGCCCCATCCAGACCCCGGGCAATCGCTGAAGGCGGCGGACCGAGGCTCGACTCGGGGATCGGTGTGTGCCTTGCTGATCCTTGCGATTAAACCGCCATCCCGAACGAACAGTCACAATCAGGCCACCTCCGTCGTTGCCGTCGTGCATTGCGAGAGACGCCTCGTGTCCCAAGGGTTTCGAGACAGCCTGGAATGGAGCGTTTAGGGCACCTTCACCGGGCAGTTTTGCGGGCGGGTCCTATGGGACTCAGCAAGGGCCGGAATGGAGGGTCCTGGAAAAGCGCAACAGGTGGCGCTCTGGCGGCCGGTGGGGGACCGGCTAATGCGGCATGTGTTCCGTCGTTCTGAGCGGTGGAAACCGGAAAATGGAGTGGCAGTCGCAGGAGCGCTCTTGATGTCCTACGCGCGGGCAGGTCGTTGCCCGGCCTAGTGAACCTGATCGCTCCAGGCTACGTGTGATCATTGTGGCCAGTAAGTCCGGCCCGCAGGTACGGGAAGTCAGGAATCGATCATGAATAAGAGCATCGGACTTGTGGTCCTGGCGGGTGCCGTGGGGGTGGCCGTGCTCACCGGGTGCGGGTCGTCGCCGGGCGGCGGGTCGTACCAGCCGGGCACGTCATCGTCCGGTTCTTCGTCGGCGGGTGCGGGGGCAACTTCTGGTTCGGCGACGCCCACCCCGGGCGTGTCCGCCGCACCGGTCCTGAAGACTGCCAGCACTTCCCTGGGCACCATCGTGGTTGATGCCAAAGGAATGACCGTCTACGTGTTCGACAATGACACGGCGAATTCGGGCAAGAGTACCTGTAATGCCGGCTGCTCCCCGACTTGGCCTGCGGTCAAGGCCGCGTCCTCGACGCCCCCGGTAGCCGGCGTAACGGGCATGGTTGGTACCATCAGCCGGGATGACGGCACGGTGCAGGTGACCATCAACGGCCTGCCGGTGTATACCTTTGCGAACGACGCCGCAGCCGGCGATGTGAAGGGCCAGGGAGTCGGTGGAATCTGGTGGGCCGTTGCGCCGGGCGGTGGCAAGGTCGCGGGTTCAACCTCAGGGTACTGACCCGGAGGGCCGGCGAATGCAGCAGCCGCATCGGCGCTGCCGGTCACCACGGATTCCTGCGGACAACATTCAAATCCCTCGCGGCGCCCCGCACTGTGGTCAGCCAGCACCTGGTATAGCTCCGCCTCAGCCGCCTTTGGTTGATACCCGCAAAGATGGCCGGCACATCATCTACTCCCTGCGCGACGGGCACCTCATCCGGCTCATCCACGAAGCCATCAACCACGCAGACCATGTTGTCACCGGAGAGGCCCGTCACGGATGAGCAGCCGGGCAATGCCATGATGAATCAGTGACTATCGCAAAAACGAGCCTGCTGTTCGTCCTGGCCGCGGCGGCCGAGATCGGCGGGGCCTGGCTGGTGTGGCAGGCAGTCCGCGAGGGTAAGGAATGGTGGTGGGCCGGGCTCGGGGTAGTCGCCCTGGGTGTCTACGGTTTTGCCGCGACCTTGCAGCCTGACGCCCACTTTGGCCGGATCCTCGCCGCCTACGGAGGCGTGTTTGTGGCCGGATCCCTGGCCTGGGGCATGATCTTCGACGGCTTCCGACCAGACCGGTGGGATATCACCGGCTCGGTGATCTGCCTGCTCGGAGTGGCCGTGATCATGTTCGCTCCGCGTAACGTCAGCTGATCCTGCTTCCAGTACAAAATTGCATGAATACACGCTCCGATGTACTTTTGGGTTATGGAAACCCTCACGCACGCCCCGGTGCTGGCCCGGTGCTGGCCCGGTTCGGCTACGCGGTCTCGGATCCGACCCGGGCTCGGATTCTGCTGGCCTTGGCGGATGCGCCCGCGTACCCGTCGGACCTAGCCGATTCCTTGGGGGTCTCGCGGCAGAGCATGTCTAATCACCTGACATGCCTGCGGGGCTGCGGTCTCGTGGTGGCCGTTCCGGATGGCCGACGGACCCGGTATGAGCTCGCCGACGCCCGGTTGGGCCATGCGATCAGGGATCTGATTGGTGTGGTGCTGGCTGTCGATCCTGCCTGTTGCGCCCCTGACGGGACGTGCCTGGCATGACCACGACAATTCGGCTTGCGCCTACGGCCGTCCGCCGTGCCGCACTGACCCGGCGGATCCGCCTGTTTGCGGCCGCGACGATCACCTACAACATCATCGAGGCCGTCGTCGCGCTCTGGGCCGGGAATGTCGCGGACTCCTCAGCACTGATTGGCTTCGGACTCGACTCGGTGATCGAGGTCGCCTCCGCCGTCGCATTGTCCTGGCAGTTTTCCGCCAAGGACCCTGAACACCGCGAACACCTGACGCTGCGGATCATCGCGCTCTCCTTCTTCGCCCTCGCGGCGTTCGTCACGGTGGACTCGGTCCGCTCCCTGACCGGCGGCGGCGAAGCGCAGCACTCGACGCCGGGCATCGTGATCGCGGCCCTGAGCCTGGCCGTCATGCCGGTCCTGTCCTGGCTTCAGCGCAGGGCCGGGCGGGAACTGGGCTCCAGGACCGCGGTTGCAGATTCCAAGCAGACGCTGCTGTGCACGTACCTCTCCGCGGTCCTGCTGGTGGGACTGGTGCTGAACAGCACGCTGGGCTGGTGGTGGGCCGACGCCTGCGCAGCCCTCGTCATCGCCGCGATCGCCGTCCGCGAAGGCATCAACGCCTGGCGCGGCGAGGTCTGATGCTCAGTCCCGCACAGTGACGATGCGCCCGACGCCGAAACGGACGATTGCTGCACCGCCCCTGAAATGGGCGCGGGTGGGAGCCACGACGGCGGCCGGGATGATTCGGACGCACGCGTACCACCGACGATGGACGCTGAGGAGGCCGAGCCTTCAGGCTGCTGCGAAGGCTGCGGTTCCGGTCCTGAACCGAAGAATGTCAGTCTGTCCCTGGGCCCGAGGATCGGCTGAGCCATGGACTACGAACTGCGCACCATCCCGGGCTGCCCGAACAGCGGACCGGCCCTGGAACTGTTCCGTCAAGCCCTGGCAGCCGAAGGAAAAGACATCCGACGCGTAACGGTCCGTGAGGTAACGTCCGAGGACGAGGCTGAGGCACTGCGTTTCCACGGTTCACCGTCCTTCATCGCGGACGGACGGGTCTTGTTTCCTTCCGAGTCCGCACCTGCCCTGAGCTGCCGCGTGTATCGCTCGGAGGACAGGATGGCGGGGCTTCCCTCCGCCGAGTTGCTGCGCACCGCCATGCGCGGCGCCGACACACAAGCATGAGCGATCGGCAGTCCAGACTGGACCACCCCGCCGGCCAGCAGGCCTTTCCCCGACACTCACACCCTCGAGGTACCCCATGAGCGGACATGACCACGACCACGGCGCTACCGCAACCAGTCACCGGGGCAAACTGATCGTTGTCTTCTGTATCACTTTCGCCGTGATGGTCGCGGAAATCATCGGCTCGGTCCTCACCGGCAGCCTGGCGCTGCTGGCCACATGCTCACCGACTCGGCCGGGCTGCTAATCGCCCTGATCGCCGCGTCGCTGGCCCTAAAACCGGCCACTCTCAAGCGCACCTGGGGCTACAAGCGTGCCGAAATCGTCGCGGCCGCCGGGCAGGCGGCCCTGCTGCTGGGCGTTGGCGGATTCGTCATCATCGAAGGAATCCGCAGGCTTCTGGAGCCGCCGGAGATCGCCGGATCCACGATGCTCTGGTTCGGCGTCATCGGCCTGGCCGGCAACGCCGTCGGTCTGATCGTTCTGTCCTCGGGCAGGAACCACAACTTCAACATGAAGGCCGCGTTCCTGGAAGTCCTCAACGACGCCCTGGGATCCGTGGCCGTCATCGCTGCGGCCATCATCATCGCAGTCACCGGCTGGGTCCAGGCCGACGCAATCGTGTCCCTGCTGATCGGTGTGCTGATCATTCCCCGCACGCTGAAGCTGCTCCGTGACACGGCCAACGTGCTGATGGAAAACGCCCCGGCCGGCCTGGACCTGGCCAAAGTCCGTGAACACATCCTCGCCCTGCCGCACGTCATCGACGTCCACGATCTGCACGCCTCCCTTGTGGCTTCGGGCACACCGGTCCTTTCTGCCCATGTCACCGTCGAAGACACCTGCATGACCGACGGGCACGCCGCCATCATCCTGGCGGACCTGCAGCGCTGCGTGGCCGAACACTTCGACGTCAGCGTCGAACATTCAACCTTCCAGATCGAACCGGCCGCCCACCGCGACCAGGAAAGCTTGCCGCACTGATGACACAGACACCCACAACGACAGCCCCCACCCGAAACCCACTGACAATGCAAGGAAAGTCCGCACTGTCCTCTGGATACTGCTGGGGGCCATCGTCGCCGCCGGCGTGATCTGGTACGCGGTGTTCACCTCAACCAAGCCCGCCCCTCCGGCGGTGCAGCAGGCCGCGGATGCGCAGCTGGTCCGTCAGGACAGCCACCGCGTCACGTCCCCGGCCACCGAGAAGGCGCAGCTGGTGGAATTCCTGGACTTTGAATGCGAGTCCTGCCGCGCCGCGGAACCCCTCGTGCAGGAACTGAAGAATGAATACGGCGACCGGATCACTTTCGTCCACCGCTACTTCCCGCTCCCCGGCCACCGGAACTCCGGCACTGCCGCGCTGGCTGTCGAGGCCGCCGCGCAACAGGGCAAGTACGAACAGATGTACGCGAAGATGTTCGAAACCCAGCCGCAGTGGGGCGAAAAGAAGGACTCCCAGGCGGCCCTGTTCAGGACCTTCGCCCAGGACCTGGGATTGGATATGAACGCCTACGACGCCGCCGTGGCCGATGAAAAGACCAAGGACCGGATCCGCAAAGACGTCGCCGATGGCAGCGCCCTGGGCGTGACCGGAAGCCCCACGTTCTTTCTCAACGGCGAGAAGCTCGTCCTCAACAGCGAGCAGGAGTTCCGGCAGAAGCTAACCGACGCCGCCAAGTAGTAGCACTAGGGGTAAATGCCGGCCCGGGAGATCGCGATACGTGGATTCCTAATCGGACCTCGGTTGCCTTGGCCACTCCCTCAGTCGATTCCTGAAGCATAAAAGAATATCCACGGGTATAAAGATTTCCTTATACCGGCTCATATTCTTCTATAGACTGTCGGGGTGGACTCCGATCTGAACCCCTTTGCCCCCGGCTCAGGCCTCAAGCCGCCAGCGCTGGAGGGCCGAGAAACAGAAATCGAGGCGTTTGACCGTCTGATTGTCAGGACCAAACGCCAGGCCACCGAGCGGGGAATGCTCCTGTCCGGGCTCCGGGGCGTCGGGAAGACCGTGCTGCTGAACAACTTCGCCGCCCAGGCTGAGCGGCATGACTGGTTCGTTGTGCAGATCGAGGCCCAGCCCTCCCCGGATGGCCAGAAGGCAACACGGCAAAAACTGGCGCGGGCGATCGAGGCGGGGGCCAGGAGGTTGCGCACCAGGTCCGCCTGGGACTACGTGAAGGATGTCCTGGGCAGCATCGGTTCCTTCAATGTCACCCTTGGCGTGACGGGAGTGTCAGCCACCCTTGGTGCCACGGAAGGCCGGGCGGACTCGGGGAACCTGGACATCGACCTCGAGGAGCTCGTCGAAGACATTGCCACGGCCATGGGCAAAACCCGCAGCGGCTTCGGGGTTTTCATCGACGAGATGCAGGACCTGGACGACGAGCTGTTGGGTGCGCTGATTTCGGTCCAGCATATGGCCGGCCAGAAGGGCTGGCCGTTCTTTATCATCGGCGCAGGGCTGCCCAACCTGCCCGGAAAGCTCGCCGCTACGAGATCCTACTCTGAACGCCTCTTTGACTACCGCACCATCGGAGCCCTTGACCACACATCTGCGGCAGATGCCATCAGCCTCCCTATGAACCGGCTGGGTGCCCATCTGGATGCGGATGCCCTTCGGGCGCTCGTCACGGCAGCGGACGGGTATCCCTTCTTTCTGCAGGCCTACGGCAAGGCCGTGTGGGACGTATCGTCCAGCAAGACGGTCAATCTTGACGACGCCCGGCTGGCCGTCGAAATAGGGACTGAACAACTCGACGCGGGCTTTTTCAGGTCACGCTGGCAACGGGCAACGCCGGCGGAACGCCAGTATCTGCGCGCCATGGCCGAAGACCACGACGAAGCCTCATCCACCGCGCGGGTGGCTGCGCGGCTCCACCGGGCAGCCAGCCAGCTGACCGTCGCCCGATCCAGCCTCATCTCCAAAGGCCTCATCTACGCCCCTGATCATGGCGCCGTCCGCTTCACCGTTCCCGGCATGTCAGGCTTCATCAGCCGCCAGTTCGAAGAGTAGCCGGGGAAGATTTGGAACCGGTTCGCAGGGCCGGGCCGCGCACGCACCTTCGGCTGCCAGGCCGCCGGCCGCACCGCTAACCCGTCAATCGTTCCTTGCGCATGCGCACCTATCGGGGCGGCTGGCTGAGGCTCAGCTGTCGGGCGTGGAAGTCGAAGTGGAGTGTGGGGTAGGCGTAGACCTCGTTGAGTGTCATGGTCGGGGCGAAGAACGGGTCCCACCTGTCCGGGAACGGCATTGATCTTGATAGCGACGTGGAGCTTACGCGTTCCAGTCGGCGCGCTATGGCGGTGATGGTCTTGTCGAGTTTCCGGCCCATCCGTTGCCTGTTGTAGACGAGGGCTGCGGCCCGGGAGCCCCAGTAGTTCACGACGTCGAACGGGCGCGTTCCGGAGTTCAGAACGGCGGCGAAGGCCTTGCCGGCGGGCGTAGGGAGCCTGCTGATGACGTGAACCATCGGAAGCAGGGCGCGGACGACCATGTAGCCGAAAACCATGTGAAAGAGCAGTTCCTCATTGGTCCACCGGGTTCCGCTACTCCCTCGTCGAAGAGCCGCGGCCGTCGCCCCCTCCAGCCAGGCGTCAAGGGCCTGGCGGGCGCGGTCGTAGCCGGCCAGGATGTCCGCCTTGGTTGGTTCCACGTCGTGCCGGCCCATCTTCAGGGCTGAATCCGGCCGCGGTCCGGGTGTGTCCATGATTCGCTGCGCATGGCTTCATTATGGGTTGCGACACGGCGAGGCCGGAGCGTTTGACTGCAATAGGGGCAAAGACAGTATTCGCTGATCACGTGAGGCAGAGCCGGAGACGTGGCTGTTCAGATGGCCGGGGACCGGCGTTCGATCAGGACCGTGTCGCGCCAGTGCCCGTTGAGCGGCCCGTAGGTCATGCGGGCGATGCGGCGCCTGCGCCCGACGACGGTGTAGCCGTTGGCGAGGTGGAGTTTGAGGCTGGCTTCGTTTTCGGGAAAGACGCTGGCCTGGATGGTCCAGATCCCGTCGCTCTCTGTCGACTCTGCCAGGGCCCGCAGCAGCGCTCCGCCCAGGCCGAGCCCGCGTGCATCGGCCCCGACATAGACCGAGGCAAAGTCACCGTCCAAGGACGGTCGGGGGTACGGGCGCTGCGACCGACTTTGTCCGGCGACCGGGAGCGCGGGTCAGGCTAAGCACTCAGTGCAGAAATGGTGGCCGCTTGCCGTTCCCGGGTGGGCGATGGGCGCCGGTACTCGTCGCTGTTGGTCTCGTTTGCGCGGCAGCCGCGCTCTTGCTTGTGGCGCGGTTGGTCGTCCCAGGGCGACGTACAGCAGGGCTGTTCGGTACCCGGCTCACCGCGCGCTGAGGGATCCCTGGTGCCCCGCAGAGGACGATGACGCGCCACATCGTGTTGCGATAAACAGGCCGGACAACTCTGCGATTCCCAGGGGAGTGTTGCGTTTTATCGGAAGATCAGCAGCGGGAGGAGGATGAGGAGTCCGGTGAAGAAGAGCACGCTGCGGAGCCATGCACCGACGGATTCGGCGGTCCTGACCAGTGCCGGGTCCGCGGGGGCCTGGACGTTGTAGAGCGCCGCCGCCACCCTCACCTGTAGCGGACTACCTCCCGGCGGAAGACGAACCAGATCCCCGCCAGGAGCAGCATCCCGAGTCCAAGGTCCACACTGATTCCTGTTCCTGCTGAATCGATCCCTGCCCCGGGGACCAAAACGACGTATAGGCCCGCGGCAGCCAGGAATACGCACCCTGCGAGACTTAGCTTCCTGCGCCGCCGGGCCCAACCGCTGCGGTTGCGCTGCAAAGGAGCACGACCGGCGATGAACCCCAATGCCATGGCCAGTGCCAGGAGCGAGGCGCCGGACAGGACCATCAGGGGCTCGCGCACGGAAATCCTCCCGGATATTCAATTGGCCGGATCATGGGTGGCGTCCGCTTGAAAACAGCATCGGCGGAACTCCCGGGAGTGCAGTTCCCAAGGGTATTGGAGAGTCAGGTTTTCGGGTTGAGTGTTCCGCGGGCGATGCTGTCGGCGGAGTGGGCGGGATTCCCGTTGTAGGGCTGGTCGGAGATGTCGACGATGGGGTATTGGGCCAGGTCGATGCCGGCGGGGATGGTGAAGACGCCGGAGTCATTGGCGAGGACGCCCAGGCTGACCATCTTGGATAGGTCGGCAGAGCCGACCCACACTCCCCGGAATCCGGAGATGTGGTCGTTGGAGAGCCGGATTGTGAGTTGGCGGGTTCCGTCGGGGAGTTGTTTGACCTGTGCGTCTCCGCTCCCGGTGTGCGCGGGCAGGGGAGTCAGGGAAGTTTGGGCGAGGACGATGGCGGCGGGGACCGACTGGGTGGAGGCCGGGGCAGGGGAGCCGGTGTGTCCGAGTACTCCGGCCGCGGTCCATCCGACAGCCGTGCCCAGGACGATGCCGGCGGCAGCGGCGGTAATCCAGAACCCGGGACGGGCACGCCGGTTCTTGGCGGGCCGTAGTGGAGTCGGTGCAGGCTCTGGTTCCTCGCCGTGTCTTGGGGGCGTTTTCTCTGCAGCCGGACTGGTGGGCGGCGTCCCCGCTGACTCGGGAGGCCAGTCGGTTCGCCGGGTCAGGGGGTCCGTCGCGAGGTTCGGGGAGAGGCCGAGGGCCTGATGTATGGCGGTCCAGTTCTGGGTGCCGGGTTTCTCGAGTTCGACGCCCGTGGGATCGAGGGTCGCGATGTGCACGGCGTGCTGCAGGGCCCGGAGCGTTTCGCTGCACTGGGGGCAGGTGGCGAGGTGGCCTGCGTCGGCGTCTGTGCCCAGGGGCTCGCCGAGGGCCATCAGGCTGAGGAGTTCGGCGTCAAGGTGTTCCATGTTCCACCTCCAGGCGGGTGCGCAAACGGGTGAGGCTGCGCCGGATGTGGCTTTTGACGGTGCCGAGCGGCAGGTTCAGGCGCGATGAGATCTGGTCGTGGGTCAGGTCTTCGTAGAATGCCAGCCGCATTATTGTCTGTTGTGGATCCCCTAAGTGTTCCAGTTCTTCGTCCAGGGTCAGGCGGTCGGCGACCTCTTCGACATCGCCGGCATCCGGCCCGGAAGCCGGGTCCGCGACCAGGTGAAGGGCGGTTTGTTCCAGATGACGCTGTCGGGAGCGCACTGATAAGGCGTCGGAGATGGCATTGCGCGTGATCCCGATCAGCCACGCCGGCAGCCGTGCCGCCTCGGGCCGGTAGCTGGTCCGTGATTTCCAGGCCCGGATGAAGACCTCCTGGGTGACGTCGTCGGCGGCGGCACGCTCTCCCAGGGATCGCAGCGCCAGCGTGTAAACCAGCGGACTAAACCGTCGGTAGGCCTCGGCGAGGACGCGTTCGTCGCCGCCGGCAAACGCCTGATCGAGACCGGGGTCCCAATCATGCGCGGCGGCAGCCTCCATGGGGTGCTCCTTTGAGCGGCAACAGACCGTGTTGAACCACATTATGCCGCTCACCCCGGGGCTCCGCCATGGCCGGGCCGGGTCAGCCGTCCGGGTGGTCACGGTGGGCGTGCCGGTGGGGCCGCTGTTGACGCGGCCCCACCGGGGAGAGAACCTGGTGGCTGCAGGAGCTGCCGAGGGCTTACTCGTGGTGTTCGTGCCCGTGCGACGAGGAGTCCACGACCTGCACGGCGACGCCGAGGTTGTTCTCGGCCAGGCTGCCCCAGGCGTAGACGATGGTGTTCTTCCCCTCGGCGATCTTGACGTCCGCGGGGCCGATCAGCGGAGCTGTGGTTCCCGCGGCGGCGACCGAGGCGGAGACGGTTCCGGCCTTGAGGGTGAGCATCTTCTGATGCGGGTTGGTGAGGCCTTCAATGACTGCGGTCCTGCCGGCCAGAACATCGACGGCGGGGGCGGCAGCGACGTGGCGGACGGTCAGCTTGCCCTTTCCGTCCGGGCTGGCCGAGGTGTCATTGGTGAACAGGGTGGCCGTGGGCTTGCCGTTGGCGGCCAGGTGCGCGACCGCCGTGTAGTCCCGGCCGGCTTCCAGGTCCACTGTGACCGGGCCGATCACGGGGTTGTCGGCGCTGGTGGCATCGGCCCCCGTGATTGCAATCTTGTGGTCACCGTCGGGGACGTTCAACGGCCCGGCCAGTGTGCCCGGCGTGAAGTTGTCCAGGGTGAGTTTGCCGTCGACCCAGACGTCCACGGTCAGGCCCGGGACGCCATGGAGGACGGACAGTTTCGCTGTCCCCTCGTCGCGGTGATGCCAGGTGCCGGCCTGGGCCGGGGCGGCCAGGGCCAGTGCTGCCAGCAGCGTCATTGCTCCGGCAGCTGCAGAAAGTGTTTTACGCATTTCCAACTCCTCATCGGGGCCCGCATGGGGGCCGTGGTGGTGCTTACACCCTTACTACCGGCCGGAGGCCCTGCCCGGATGCACCCGTACGGAAATTTCTTTGGACTGCCGTGCTTGGTGGCTTCGGCTGCACGGCGCGGGGGCATGGTTCCGCGGTCAACGACGCAGCCGGCCCGGGTTACCCCGGGAACGCTGACCAGGTTGACGAGATAGTCGAAGCCTCTCCGGATTGCAGTTGGCGTGGGGTTTCCGCGCCCGGTACCCGGCAACCGGCAGGCCCGACGGAACGGCGAACTGTTCGGCTACGGAACCTACGTCGAAGGCGACACCTCCACCTATTGGTTCCGCTCCCAGGACGCCTGCTTCGAAGCGATCACCGCCGAGGTGTTCTTCCACTGGGCCTCCGGCCAGTCCGACGGGCCGGACAACCTCCCCGCCACCGCCGCCGGTCTGCCGGACCAGGACCGCAAGCCCTACCCCGGGTGGACAGACTAAAAGCTCCCTGGGTTTCCCGGCCACTTACGGCCGGGGCGCCGGAGTGACACGCCAACACCCGTTGACAACATCATTGAGATTCCTCCGGATTCTAGGCGTCCGCTCCACCCCGTCTAGCCCCGGTCGTTCCTCCCGGGGCCTGCGGTGCAGGAATTTCCCTCCGGCGCTCCTGCGTCGCTNCCTGCGTCGCTGATTTCCTCCGGGAATTTCCTTCCCCTTGCCCACGGTAGACAGGCCTCCGTCGGCCGCCGAGCAAGCAAGCTTGCCAGCAACAAAAAACGACTGTGAGTCTTGCAGTGGCTGGTCTGGGACTAGCTGGCAGTGTTGATGCCGGACACACGTACGCCATCATCGAGGCCAGTACCAAGCGACGGGTCGCGTGCGAGCAGTTCCCGACCACCCCGGCCGGTGTTTCCCGCGCACTTGCCTGGGTAGGCCGACGGACAGACGGCGACATGGCCTGTCTATGGGCCGCAGAGGGTATCGGCTCCTACGGGGCACGGCTGGCCCGGGCAGTAGCCGACGCCGGCTACGACGTCGCCGAAGCTCCACGGATGAACGCCCGAGGGCGCCGCGCGATCGGCAAATCCGACCCGCTGGACGTCGCCGCCATCGGGACCCGCTGTCGTCGGCTTAGAGGAGTCCCAGCTTCGAGCCCCGCGCCGGCATGAAGGAACTCGTGCCGGACTCAGGATCCTGAGCGCAGCCCGGGATCAGTTGACCCGGGACCGAACAATGAATGTCAATGCACTCATCGCCCTACTCCGGGCACACGATCTGGGAATCGACGCTCGAAAACCGCTGGTCCCGGCCGAGATCGCCACGATCACCAGATGGCGGGAACGAGACGAGCAGATCGAACTATCGATCGCGCGCGAGGAAGCTGTTCGGTTGGCGCGCCGCGTTCTCGAAGTGACCACTCAGCTGACTGCGAACCAGAAGCGCATGACAGAGCTGATCCAGCAAAGCCCCGCGGCGTCGCTGTTGGAGATGGTGGGCGCCGGGGCTGTCACGGTCGCCACCGTCCTGACAGCCTGGTCGCATCCAGGAAGGGTTCGCAGCGAAGCTGCTTTCGCCTCACTGGCAGGGGTGAATCCCTTGCCAGCCTCAAGCGGTAACACCGTTCGGCACAGGCTCAACCGGGGTGGTGATAGGCGCCTCAACCGAGCCTTGCACACCATCACCATGACCCGAATGGCCCACGACCCCGGAACACGGGACTACGTCGCCAAACGCACCCAAGAAGGCCGCAGCAACCGCGAAATCCGCAGATCCCTCAAGCGCTACATCGCCCGAATCCTCTACCGCCAGCTCAACACCCTTTACGCCGCCGCGGAACCGGCCCCATCCCACGTTGCCGGGGCAAATCCTTTCCCGCAATAGGAGCGCACGAAGGTGCGGTTGAGCATGCCGGGCTTCGGTTTGAGTTACGGTTCAGGTGGTGTCCGGTAAAGGATCCCTGACCGGGGCACATGTCGATTGCCTAATAAGTGGCACTTGACGAACCTTGGGCCACAACGTGGGTCGCATTCGGCAACGCGCCACTGAGGGGCACCCTCCTCCTAGCCTCGGCCGTATTCGGTGAACGCCTGCCCTAAAGTGTCCTCAAGTGGAGGGTTTCCCCGGAGGTCAGGTCTGTTCGAGGAGTTGATGGTAGAGCGCTCGGGTCCTCGGGCTGGGCGAGACGCCGAGCTGGTCGCGGAGAAGGTCGGACAGCAGGCCGTACACGGTCAGCGCCTCGGCCAGGTTGCCCTGGGCCGCGTGAGCCTGCATCAGGTAGCGATGGCCGCTTTCGCGCAGAGGGTCCAGGGCGATGAGCCGGCGGCCGGCACGCAGCGCACCGGTGAGTTCGGCGCCGCCGATGCCGAGCTCGGTGGCGGCGTAACATTCCAGGGCCCGCAGCCGGATCTCGGCGAGCTGGTTGCGGGTCTGGTCGATCCAATCGGCATCCTCGCCGGGCAGGAATCCGCGTTCGGCGACGAACAAGGCGACCAGAACCGGTCCCCAGGCACGGGTCCAGTCCTGCTGAGCAACGGCGGACTCGGCGCGGTGAATTGCCTCCACGGCAGCTTCGAGGTCGATCCACGCGTCGGGAAGGTGAAGCTGGACAGTGACGCGTCCATCCACCGCGTCCGGGCCGAAAACGTGGCGAAGCTTAGAGATCAACGAGTTGAGGCGCGCGTCGATCCCGGCGGAATCGGGGGAGCGCCAGAGCGCCTCGACGAGTTCGTCGCGGGCCACCTGACGGTGCCGGTTGACGACGAGATAGGTGAACATCAGGCGCCCTTGACGGCCGGGCAGGCCGTGATCGAGCCTGAGCCCGTCCCGCTCCACAACCAGCGGCCCGCAGATCTGGAGACGCAGCGCTGACTGCCCGGTCATGACACCATGATCGCATGGGTCCTCATTCCGGAGTGGGCCCCACCAGGTTTTGGGAGGTCGTTATGGCGAAGCTCATCCGGTGCGAATGCGGGTTCGTCGTCCGCGGCGACACCGACGAGGAAGTGATCGGAGGGATCCGCGGCCACATCGCCAGCGACCACCCGGCGCTCCTCCGGTCCGTCAGCCGTGAGGATCTGCTGGGGTGGATCCAGGTGGAATAGGCAGACGCTCCGACGCCAATGTAGCGCCAACGTTGTGCCAACTCTGCTCCAACAACGAGCGGGCAGACTGTGGACATGCTCATCGAACCCATCTGGCTGGCAAATCATCTGTACGATCCTGCGGTCCGCGTCGTCGAAGTGGATGTTTCCGCGGCCGCCTTCAATCAATGGCACATCGACGGTGCCGTGCTGTGGAACGTCTACGCCGACCTTAAAGACGAACGGTATCGCCCGGTCGGCAGACAAACCATCGAACGGCTGTTGGCTCGATCGGGCATCGGCCCGGCATCGACGGTCGTTTTCTACGGTTACGCCCCGGCACTCGGCTACTGGCTGCTCAAGCTGTACGGGCACGCCGACGTCCGCATCCTGAACTGCTCCCGCGACGCCTGGTGGGCCGAAGGACATCCCCAGGGCACGTCACCAATCCCTGTGGAGGCGGCACCATACCAGATCAACGAACGGGACCAGCAGCTGTTCGCCGACATGCCGGCCGTGCGGCAGGCCATCGGGCGCGCCGGAACAACGATTCTGGATGTCCGCTCCGAGTCCGAGTACGCCGGTGAGCGGTTCTGGCCCTCCGGCGGAATGGAGCCGGGAGGGCGCGCCGGTCGCATCCCGACGGCTGTCCACCGGCCGTTCAGCAATCTCTACGACCAGAAAGGCGCATTCCGCCCGGTCGACGAGCTGCGCCGGGCGATGCCCGTGCCGGAACTCGAAGGAGAGGACGAGCTGATCACCTACTGCACCGTCGGGGGACGCGCCGCCACCGCATGGTACGTGCTAACCGAAATTCTCGGACGCGAGCGTATCCGGGTCTACGACGGATCCTGGGCCGAATGGGGCCTCCGCCCCGACACCCCGGTCGAGACACCGCACCTCACAGCACACACAGGAGAACGCAGTACCTGAACTCATCCGCAAGAACGGAACGGCAAAACCGCCATTTCAAACAGTGATTTAATCGCCATTCCGGGATAACAGTCACAGATAGAATCCGGCACTGAGTTTTCGCTACCAAAAGTCGGGGGCTGCCAATCCTGTGAACGTGTGAATCGCAGGGTTATATGGCTCGTTTTTCACTGCGCTATTTGGCGTACTCGCTATCCTGGCCCGTCCCGTTAGCGGATCCCTTACCGGACACATGCCGATTCGCATGCGGCAGAGAGTCGATATTCACTGCGCTGCTCCGCATCTTGCCCCCCGAGGCTCCTGGGTGGAGCATTGGGGCAGCAAAACGCGCGGAGGGAACTGTGATGGAAGCCAAGCGGGCCTAAGCGACGCGGTGCCCGGGATTTCGCGTCGGATGCTCGCCTTCCTCGATACCGCCGCTCGCGAACACTGGGGGGCTCCGTTGCTGTCAGCGGACAACGATCCATCGGAAGGGGTGTCTTCGAT
>NZ_KI914963.1:12388-13862 GCF_000520575.1 Arthrobacter sp. I3 | reverse complement strand
ATGATCCGGTCCAAGGGCGAGGCCGGCACCGGGGACGTCTCCAACGCCACCACGCACATGCGCCAGATCCGTGCCGAGATCAAGAAGCTCGCCGGCATGGCCGAGGACGAGCTCTACGTCGCGGCCAAGGAGCTGCAGGCCCCGTACGAACTGGTCAAGGAAGTTGCCGCGACCGGCAAGCTCCCGGTGGTGCTGTTCACCGCCGGCGGCATCGCCACCCCGGCCGACGCCGCGATGATGATGCAGCTCGGCGCCGACGGCGTGTTCGTCGGCTCCGGCATCTTCAAGTCCGGCAACCCGGCCCAGCGGGCCGCCGCCGTCGTGAAGGCCACCACGTTCTACGACGACCCGGACGAGATCGCCAAGGCCTCCCGCGGCCTGGGCGAGGCCATGGTCGGCATCAACGTCGACGAGATCCCGCAGCCGCACCGCCTCGCCGAGCGCGGCTGGTAGCTCAGCAGAACATCGGCGACAGGCGCGCCTAACCCGCTTGGCTTAGTAAGAGAGACTGCAGAGGCTCCATAAGCGAGGCGCCTCGGCGCCGAGTTTGTGGAGAAGCAGTCGAACGCCGCCCTTCGCCTTGCGCTTCTGATTGAACGACGACGGCGGCCCGTCACCACGGGACGGCCGCCAGGTTCAGCCCGCCCACCTCCACAGCCGGGGCCGCCGCCCGTTTTAAGACATAAGAAAACCCCTCCGTCCCGGCCAAAATCGCCGGAACGGAGGGGTTCGTGGGGCCCCCTGTCGGATTCGAACCGACGACCCCCGCTTTACAAGAGCGGTGCTCTGGCCAACTGAGCTAAGGAGGCATTCCTGCTGCCTGACACAACTCCGGGCCACAAAATGGCGTGGATGTCAGGACGCTAGACAAGATTAGCCCACCGACGCCCGGTGAGAAAAACCCAGAGAAAAACGCGCAACGCCCCTCCCGCCCAGCGAAGGCCTAAAGCGAACCCAAAGCAATGGCCCGGCCCCGGAACGATCCGGTGCCGGGCCATCAACTAGGCGCGCCTAACCCGCTTGGCTTAGTAAGAGAGACTGCAGAGGCTCCATAAGCGAGGCGCCTCGGCGCCGAGTTTGTGGAGAAGCAGTCGAACGCCGCCCTTCGCCTTGCGCTTCTGATTGAACGACGACGGCGGCCCGTCACCACGGGACGGCCGCCAGGTTCAGCCCGCCCACCTCCACAGCCGGGGCCGCCGCCCGTTTTAAGACATAAGAAAACCCCTCCGTCCCGGCCAAAATCGCCGGAACGGAGGGGTTCGTGGGGCCCCCTGTCGGATTCGAACCGACGACCCCCGCTTTACAAGAGCGGTGCTCTGGCCAACTGAGCTAAGGAGGCATTCCTGCTGCCTGACACAACTCCGGGCCACAAAATGGCGTGGATGTCAGGACGCTAGACAAGATTAGCCCACCGACGCCCGGTGAGAAAAACCCAGAGAAAAACGCGCAACGCCCCTCCCGCCCAGCGAAGGCC
>NZ_KI914963.1:0-12288 GCF_000520575.1 Arthrobacter sp. I3 | reverse complement strand
GATCCGGGGCCGGGCCATCAACTTGTGGCCTTTAACTGCGCGCCTTCAACGGCATGTGCCGTTGTGCGGTTACTTCTTGGCGTCGATCGCGGCCTGCAGGTACTGGTCGAACGGGGTCTGGGCGCTGTCGCCGACACCCCACTGCTTGCCTTCAACGAACACGGTGGGCGTGCCGGTGATGCCGATTACCGTGGCCTCCTGGGTGGTGTGCTTCACCCACGGACGGTAGGTCTTGCCATCCACGCATGTCTCGATGCTCTTGGCCCCGGCGTCGGTGGCCAGCGTCTTCAGCTCGTTGTCGGAGAGTCCGGCGCTGCCTTCGGCCGGCTGCTTGGCGAAGAGCACGTCGACGAAGTCCGAGTACTTCTCCGGGGATTCGTTGACCACGCAGGCTGCGGCGTTGGCCGCGCGCGAGGAGTAGTTCGTGGTGGACCGGCTGTCCAGGAATCCGAGCGGGCGGTACTCCACGGTGATTTTGCCCTCGTTGCGCAGCTTGGTGAGCGTCTCGTTGTACTGCGCCTCGAAGTTCTTGCAGACGGGGCAGATGAAGTCGATGTAAAGAACCACCTTGACCGGCTTGCCGGCCTCAGCCTCGGCGCCGGGGGCCGTGACCGGAGACGGCGGCGTGGCCGGAGCGGACGGGAGGTCGGACAGCTTCACGGTTGCGGGATCGGTCTTCGCCACGTCGGTGTTCGCCAGCAGGGTGACACCGCCGTGGATGTTGCCGTTGGCCGGCGTGGGTCCCTCGTCGGCAACCGGGGCGTTGTTCTTGATGTTGGAGGTGACAACCAGCGCGACGATCACGATGATGGCGATGACGGCGGCAACGATGCCCCAGCCGATCAGCAGCTTGTTGCGCTTCTCCTTCTTCAGCTGCGCCTCGCGGATCTCGCGGGCTTTCTCGCGCGCCGCGGCAGTGCGCTCTGCCTTAGACAGTCGGGGTTCGTTTGCGGGGCTCATTGGTTCCTCGGGTCGTTCGGCCAGGGACGGTCCACTCAGTGGCAACGTCATCATTTTAGGGGAGAAACCCGAGAACTTGCGCTTTCAAGTTTCCCTTCCGCCTGCCCAACGGACGAATAGCCCGGAAGATTCCGGGCGGCTAGGGTTGATGGAGAGCCACGAGCGGACCCCAGGGGGCACCAATGCAAGCAACGGACAGCGCCGGCCACGGCACACAGAGCACCACTGAAGCGGGGCGGACGGCCACCGACGGCGCCCCCACCGGCGCCGCGGCAGGGGACCAGTTCGACTTCATGGTGGTGTCCAACCGGCTGCCCGTCGACCGCTGTTCGGCCGACGAGACCGGCTGCGAGGACGGCTGGCGCCGCTCCCCCGGCGGACTCGTGACAGCCCTGGCCCCGATGATGACGAAGACCGACGGCGCCTGGGTGGGCTGGCACGGCGCCCCCGATGAGACGGTCAAGCCTTTCAGCCACGGCGGTATCGACCTGATCCCCGTCCAGCTGAGCACCGAGGACATCGAGCTTTTCTACGAGGGCTTTTCGAACGCCACGTTGTGGCCGCTTTACCACGACGTGATCGCCCCGCCGGAGTTCCACCGCACGTGGTGGGATTCGTACCGGAAGGTCAACCGGAGGTTCGCCGACGCCGTCATCCGCCATGCGGCCGAGGGTGCCACCGTCTGGGTGCAGGACTACCAGCTCCAACTGGTTCCCAAGCTGCTCCGGGAGGCCCGGCCGGATCTGAAGATCGGGTTCTTCAACCACATCCCCTTCCCGCCGCCGGAGATCTTTGCCCAGCTCCCGTGGCGCCGTGCGATCATCGACGGCCTCCTGGGGGCGGACCTGGTGGGCTTCCAGCGCAGCAGCGATGCCGGAAACTTCATGCGCTCCGCACGGCGCTTCCTTGGCGCGAGCGTCAAGCAGCAGCAGGTCCATGTCAGGGGCACGGACGGCGAAACCACCCACATCGCGAGGGCCCAGGCGTTCCCGATCTCCATTGATGTCAAGCAGATCACCGAGCTGGCGAAGAAGCCGGAGGTAATCGAGCGGGCGCAGCAGATCCGCCGGGACCTCGGCAACCCCAAGACCATCCTGCTCGGCGTCGACAGGCTCGACTACACCAAGGGCATCCGGCACCGACTCAAGGCGTACGAGGAACTGCTGCAGGACGCCAAGGTCACCGTCGAGGACGCGACCCTGATCCAGGTGGCCAGCCCCAGCCGTGAGCGTGTGGAGCAGTACCGCCTGCTTCGCGAGGAGGTCGAAGGCACAGTGGGCCACATCAACGGCACCTTCGACACCATGGAGAGCACGGCCGTCCGCTACCTGCACCACAGCTACCCCATCGAAGAGATGGTGTCCCTGTACCTGGCCGCGGACGTCATGCTGGTCACCGCCCTGCGCGACGGCATGAACCTCGTCGCCAAGGAATACGTCACGGCCCGGACAAACAACGACGGAGCGCTGGTACTGAGTGAGTTCGCCGGTGCCGCGGACCAGCTCAAGCAGGCCCTGCTGATGAACCCGCACGACATTGACGGCCTCAAGGATACGATCATGAGGGCCGTCAACATGCAGCCGGCCGAGGCATCACGCCGCATGCGGGCCATGCGCAAGCAGATTCTGGACCACGACGTCGACCTCTGGTCCTCCGACTTCCTGAAAGCCCTCGCCGAAAAGGTTGTACGCGATGACTCCTGACGCCGCCGGAACCCACGACTCAGAGACCAACACTCCAAACACGGCCCCGCTCTCGCTCTCTCCTGAGCTGCTGGCAGCCGTGCGCCGCGTCGCTGGCACCGGGCACCTGCTCGTGGCGATGGACTTCGACGGCACCATGGCACCGCTCGTGGACCATGCCGGCGACGCCCGCGCGCTCCCGCGCTCCGCAGCCGCCTTCGCGGCGCTGTCGGAACTGCCCCGGACGACGACGGCGCTCATCTCCGGCCGGGCGCTGGACAGCCTGCGGGCCGTCGCCTCCCCGCCGGAGGAGACGCTGCTGATCGGCAGCCACGGCGCAGAGGTCTGGATGGGGCCCGGCTCCTCGGAACTCATGCTCGACGACGCCCAACGCGAACTCCTGGCCGAGGTCCGCCGGGAGCTTGAGGGAATCGTGGAACAGGCCCCGGGGACCCTTTTGGAAGACAAGCCGGCCGGCGTCGTCCTGCACACGCGGCTCGCGGCGGACGACGTCGCCGAGGACGCCGTCGCCGCGGCGCGGACGGTCCTGCAGGACCGCAGCGGCGTCTTCCTCAAGTCGGGCAACCGCGTCCTGGAGACCTCCGTCGTGAACGCCTCCAAGGGCGAGGGCATTGCCTTCCTGCGGCAGGCTGCCGGAGCCACGGCAGTTGCTTTCGCCGGAGACGACACCACCGACGAGGACGCCCTGGCCAGCCTCGTCCCGGGCGATCTCGGGGTAAAGGTGGGGCTCGATTTCACCCAGGCCGAGTTCCGGGTGGAGGCGCCGGTGCACATCTGCGAACTGCTGGAGGCCCTGCTGCGTGAGCGGAAGAAGGCCCTCAACTCCGGGAGCTAACGCGGCCTACTGAGCGGTCAACCGGGCGTCGGTCACGACTCAGGCTCGTAGCCGATCAACCAGTGCAGTCCGTGACGGTCGAGGACCTGGCCATCTGTTGCGCCCCAGGGCTTCGGGGCAAGGGGGTCGATCACCCGGCCGTCAACGGCGAGCTTGTCGAACCACTGGTGGAGAACTGCCGGTTCGGCGGTCCCCAGCAGCGAGAGCATGAGGCCTTCGAACCGGACGCTTTTCTCGCCCGGAGCCGCATCCGACCCCGCCAAAGCGACTGCGCCACTCAGCTGTCCGTGGGCAATGGCATCCGGCGGGCCGTCGCTGCGGTTGAACTCCTCGTATGTGAACAAGGCAAGCTCTCCGCCGAAAACGTCGGCGTAGAAGCCAAGTGCTTCACGCGCCGTGCCGGGGAAACTGACATAGATCTGCAGTGCCGTCATGCGCACAGCATACCCACCCTTTTCTGGTGCCAAGTGACGGACCCCACGTGTGACATCCGTAACTTTTTAGCCCATTTGGCATATATCTGACATACTCTGTTTGTGATGTGGCGCACAACTACCGTGCGGCGTCACTGGGTACTCCTCGGCTTCGGCCGAGGAGTATGCGTATGAAATCCCACAATTGAATTAACAACTGCATAAAACGACCATTCACTACGGATCGTCCGGCACGTACCTGCCGGTGAAGGGATTGATAACTGTGGCTACAGTTACTTTTGATAACGCAACACGTCTGTACCCGGGCACCGAGAAGCCCGCTGTTGACAAGCTCAACATTGATATCGCCGATGGCGAATTCCTGGTCCTCGTTGGACCCTCCGGCTGCGGAAAGTCGACCTCCCTGCGCATGCTTGCAGGTCTCGAGGACGTCAACTCCGGCCGCATCCTCATCGGCGACCGCGACGTCACTGACGTCCCGCCGAAGGATCGCGACATCGCCATGGTGTTCCAGAACTATGCCCTGTACCCGCACATGACCGTCGCGGACAACATGGGCTTCGCGCTGAAGATCGCCGGCGTCAGCAAGGAGGAGCGCGCCGAGCGCGTCCGTGAGGCCGCCAAGCTGCTTGACCTCGAACCGTACCTGGACCGGAAGCCGAAGGCCCTCTCCGGCGGCCAGCGTCAGCGCGTTGCCATGGGCCGGGCCATTGTGCGTAACCCGCAGGTCTTCCTCATGGATGAGCCGCTGTCCAACCTGGATGCCAAGCTGCGCGTGCAGACCCGCACCCAGATCGCGTCCCTGACCCGCCGCCTCGGCGTCACCACCGTCTACGTGACCCACGACCAGGTCGAGGCCATGACCATGGGTGACCGTGTCGCCGTGCTGAAGGACGGCCTGCTGATGCAGGTCGACACCCCGCGCAACCTGTACGACAAGCCCAAGAACGTCTTCGTGGCCGGCTTCATCGGCTCCCCCGCCATGAACCTGCTCGAACTCCCCGTCGTCGACGGCGGCGTGCAGTTCGGCGGAACCGTTTACCCGGTACCGCGCGACGTCCTCGAGGAAGCCCACGGCCAGACCGTGACCCTCGGTTCCCGCCCGGAAGACCTTGAGACTGTCGCCCAGGGTGAAGGTCTCCAGGTCGAGGTCGACGTCGTCGAAGAACTCGGCGCCGACGCCTACGTCTACGGCCACACCACGCTCGACGGCCAGAGCCACGACATCGTGGCCCGCGTCGACGGCCGCCGCCCCCCGATGAAGGGTGAGTCCATCTGGGTCCGCCCCCAGTCGGGCCACGTACACCTGTTCGACACCAAGACCGGCCTGCGCCTCGGCGACTAGTCCCCACCGGCTCCCTAACCTCGCTTCGCTTCGGTCAGGGAACCCTGCCGGCGTGGGCCCACCCACCGGCTCAGCTGACGGCGGTCCTCCCCAGTGGAGGGCCGCCGTCGGGCGTTAACAGTCCCTTTTAGGCGCGGCCCTGCAAATACGGAAGAATTGATTCATGACCGAGGAAAACGCATGACCGAGGAAAACAGCGCACAGTGGCACGACGAGCCCACTGACTACGGTCAGATTGGAAAATTGCCCCGGTTCGAGGCCGCCAGCGCCAATGACGACAAGGCCGCGATGGTGTCCAGCTCGCTGAGCATCACGGCCGCCGCCACCGAGCCCGAGCTGCTGGACCTGCCTTGGCACATTGCCCTCGAGGACTGGCCGGCCGAATATCTGGCAGCCCTCCCCCGCGGTATCTCCCGGCACATCGTGCGCTTCGCCCACCTCGGCGGCTCTGTGATCGCCATCAAGGAAACTTCGGAGCACGTGGCCCGCCACGAGTACCACATGCTGCGCAAGCTCGCCCGGCTGGACGTTCCCGGCGTGGAACCGGTGGCCGTCATCACCGGACGCACCACCCCGGAGGGCCGGCCGCTGAACCCTGTGCTGGTCACCCGGCACCTGAAGTTCTCCATGCCCTACCGTGCGCTCTTCTCCCAGATGCTGCGCAAGGACACCCTGACCCGGCTCATCGACGCCCAGGCCCTGCTGCTGGTCCGGCTGCACCTGATCGGCTTCTACTGGGGCGACGTGTCGCTCTCCAACACCTTGTTCCGCCGCGACGCCGGCGCGTTCGCCGCCTACCTGGTCGATGCCGAGACTGGCGAACTGTACCCGGATTTGTCCACCGGCCAGCGCGAGTACGACCTCGAAATCGCCCGCGTCAACATCGCCGGGGAACTCATGGACCTCCTCGACGGCGGCCTGATCGAGGAGAAGGTGGACCCCGTGGCCACCAGCGAGCTGATCATGGACAGCTACCGGCGGTTGTGGACCGAGCTGACGGCAAAGGAATCGTTTGAGATCGGGGAACGCTGGCGTGTGGCGGCCCGGATCCGGCGGCTCAACGAGCTGGGGTTCGACGTCGAGGAATACGCGATCAAGACCACGCAGAACGGCTCCACCATCCAACTCCAGCCGAAGGTCGTCGACGCCGGGCATCACCAGCGCCGGCTGCTGCGCCTGACCGGCCTGGACGCACAGGAAAACCAGGCCCGCCGGCTCCTGAACGACATGGACTCATTCCGGGCGGACAACAACCCGGGCATGGACGAGGAATACAGCGCGCACCTGTGGGTCAGCCAGATCTTCGAACCGATCGTCCGGGCCATCCCACGCGACCTCTCCGGCAAGCTCGAGCCGGCCGAGGCGGTGCACGAGGTCCTGGAGCACCGCTGGTACATGTCCGAGAAGGAGAACCGGCACATCCCCCTGGCGGAGGCCGTCCAGTCCTACATCGACAACGAACTCCGCCACCGCCGGGACGAGGCCGCGATCATGCTCAACCCGGACACTGGGTTGCTCAAGATCCTTGAGGTGGAGACCGAGGAATCACGCTACGGCGCCGACGACTCAGTGGACGAATACCCCGACTCCGACGACTAAGCCGCGCGCCGGGCATGTTGTGGCACGCCCGCGCTAAATCTCCTTGAGCTAAATCGCCTTGCCGGGGTTCAGGATCCCGGCCGGATCGAAGAGTTCCTTGATCCGGCGCTGCAGCTCACGCACGGGTTCCTTCTGCTCCAGGCCGAGCCAGCGCAGCTTGTACTGCCCGATCCCGTGTTCGCCGGTGATCGTGCCGCCCATGGCCAGGGCCACGGCAATCGACCGGTCCAGGGCGGCGCCCAGGCGGGCCATGGCATCGGGGTCCACGGTATTGTCCACCCGGTCGACCCAGAAGGTGGGGTGGAGGTTGCCGTCACCGGCGTGTGCCACGACTTTGAGCTGCACCCGGTGCTCCGCCGCCATGGACTCGAGCTCGGCGACGTAATCCACCAGCCGCGAACGCGGCACGGCCACGTCTTCGCCCACCCGGTATTCGTCGTCGACCTCGGTCCCTCGGCTGTTGCGGCGCAGTTCGACAAGCTCCTCTGCCTCCGCGTTGGCCTCCATGGTCACCACCGCTCCTCCCGCCACCAGGACCGGGCGGATGGCCGCGGCTTCCGCTGCCGCGCCGAAGCCGTCGGTCTGGATCAGCAGCAGGGATGCCCCGCGCGCGGCCAGGTCCGAGCCGTGGAGGTCATCGAGTTGGGCGAGCGAGCCGCCGTCGAGCAGTTCCATGATGGCCGGCTGCACGCGGGCCCTGCCCACGGCGAGGACCCCGGCCGCGGCGCTGCGGAAGTCCGGGTAGAAGGCGGCGATGGTGTGTACGTCGCGCGGCAGGTATTTCAGCCGCACGGTGACACCGACCACGATCCCCAGGGTCCCCTCCGAGCCGACGAACAGCCCAGTGAGGTCATAGCCGGCGACGCCCTTGAAGGTCTGGTGGCCGGTATGGATGAGGGAGCCGTCCGCGAGGACGACGTCGAGCGCCAGGACAGAGTCGCGGGTCACCCCGTACTTCGCGCAGCGCAGGCCGCCGGCGTTGGTGGCCACGTTGCCGCCGATGGTGGACATCTTGAAGCTTGCAGGATCCGGGGCATACATGAGCCCGTGTACGGCGGCGGCCGCATTCAGGTCGGAGTTAATGACGCCGGGTTCCACGACGGCGGTCTCGTCGTCCGCGTTGAGGTCCAGGATGCGGTTCATTCCCTCGAGCGTGAGCACCACGCAGCCCGCGCTCGCGTGGGCGCCCCCGGAGACCCCGGTACCGGCCCCGCGCGCCACAAGCGCGACGCCAAGGGCGGCGCAGGCACGCACAGTTGCCTGCACGTCGGCCACCGATTCGGCGCGGACCACCGCCTGCGGGAGCTGATAGTCCAGGACGGGAGCCTGGTCCACGGCATAGGCGGCCAGGGTGGTCGCGTCCACGGCAATTTTCTCCGCGCCCAGGGAAGAGGTCAGCTCATCGATGATGCTGCGCATGCGGTCTCCAGTTCGGTCGAATCCGGATCCTAGTCTAAGGCCGCGCATTGTCGGTGATGTGGCTCACAGTTGCAAGCGCTTCCAGCTATGCGCGGGATAGTCCAGTTGGTGGTCGAAATTGCCGCCAAAATGTGACTGGAAGCGTTTTCATAATCCGGCGTGGGAGCCCTAGTATTGCCGTCATGTCCGTTGATTCAGTTCTCCTCGCTCCCGCCGCGCTGGCCGGACCCCTGACGGGTCCGCTGACCCCCGTGCACGCCGCAGACCACATTCCGGGATGGTGGCGCTCCGCTGTCATCTATCAGGTCTATCCGCGCTCGTTCCGGGACCTGAACGGCGACGGCATCGGCGATCTCGCCGGAATCACGGCCGAACTGCCCCGCCTTGCGGAACTGGACATCGACGCCGTCTGGCTTTCGCCCTTCTACCGGTCCCCGCAGCGCGACGCCGGCTACGACGTCAGTGACTACTGCGACGTCGACCCCCTGTTCGGCACCCTGGACGATTTCGCCGCCATGATGGCCGAGGCCACCCGGCTGGGAATGCGGATGATCGTTGACCTGGTGCCCAACCACTGCTCGGACCAGCACCACGCTTTCCAGGCTGCCCTGGCCGCGCCTGCCGGCAGCCCGGAGCGGGACATGTTCATCTTCCGAGACGGCCGCGGAGCATTCGGCGAGGAGCCGCCGAACAACTGGCAGTCCCACTTTGGCGGTTCAGCCTGGACCCGGATCACCGAACCGGACGGCGCCCCCGGGCAGTGGTACCTGCACCTCTTCGACTCCTCACAGCCGGACTTCAACTGGGACAACCGTGCCGTCCATGAAGAATTCGAACGGGTCCTGCGCTTCTGGCTGGACCGCGGGGTCTCCGGTTTCCGGGTGGACGTGGCGCACGCCCTCGTGAAGGCCCCGGGCCTGCCCGAGTGGGGCGGACGGGCGGACGGCAGCAGCTCCCACGGCTTCCCCGGAAGCGACGCTCCGATGTTTGGCCAGCCCGCGCTCCACGACATCTACCGGCGGTGGCGTCAGATGCTCGCCGAGTACGGCCCCGACCGGATCCTCTGCGCCGAGGCAAACGTGGACCCGCTCCCCCGGCTCGCCGATTGGGTGCGCCCGGACGAAATGCACCAGGCCTTCAACTTCCCCTACCTGCACGCGGGCCTGGACGTGCACCGGATGCGCCACATCGTCACGGAGTCACTGACGGCACTTGACGCCGTCGCCGCTCCCAGCACGTGGGTGCTCTCCAACCACGACGTCGTCCGCCACGCCACCCGCTTCGGGTACGACGGCCAGGCTCCGCGCGACGGTGACGGAATCGGCACCTGGGATCCGCAGCCGAACGAGGAGCTCGGACGGTCCCGGGCGGCCGCGGCGTCCCTGTTCATGCTGGGGCTTCCCGGCGGGGCCTACCTCTACCAGGGTGAAGAGCTTGGCCTGCCGGACGGGATCGACATCGCGGACACCCGCCGCCAGGACCCCACGTTCGCCCGCACCGGCGGCGCACGGCTGGGCCGCGACGGCTGCCGTGTTCCGCTGCCCTGGCGTGCCGGGGAACGCAACGCCGGATTCGGCCACGGGCAGGACCCCTGGCTGCCGCAGCCGGAAAGTTTCTCACGGCTGGCCCGGGATGTGCAGTCCGCTTCGCCGTCGTCGCATCTGAGCCTCTACAAGCGCATGCTGGAGCTGCGCCGCCGGCTCGATCTTGGCCGCGGCTCGCTGTCCTGGTACGAGGACCTCTGCAACGATACGAGTCTTGCCTTCCTCAACGGCTCCACGCTGGTCCTGCTGAATGTCGGGGCCGAGCCCCTGGAGCTGCCCGCCGGACGGGTGCTGCTGCGCAGTTCAACGCCCACAGGTGCCGGCTACGACGCCGGGGACATGGCCGGCGCGGGCGATCCGTTAGGCTCAGGTGAAGCTGTTTGGCTGGAAATCTATCTCGAGGACACGGAGGGCTAGGCATGCCCGGCATCAAGGACGTCGCGGAACGGGCCGGCCTCTCCATCGCCACCGTTTCACGCGCCTTGAGCGGCAAGGGCAATGTCTCACCGCGTAGCCGGGAGCGGGCCCGCACCGCCGCCGCAGAGCTCGGTTTCGTCGCGTCGTACCAGGCCTCCGGGCTGGCCTCCGGACGGACCCACAATGTGGGCCTCGTTGTCCCTTCCGTCCACCGGTGGTTCTTTTCCTCGGTGGTCGAAGGTGTCTCGGCGACCCTGCTGGATGCCGGCTACGACCTCACGCTGTACAACGTCAGCCAGGGCCGGGAGCGCCGCCACAGTGTGCTGAACGACTTCCTCCTGCGCAAACGCGTGGATGCCGTGATCGCCGTGTCGCTGGAGCTCTCCGAGGCCGAGATCGACCAGCTGCTGGCCATCCATCGCCCCATCGTGGGGATCGGCGGCCCATTACCCGGGGCGTCGACCATCCGCATCAATGACGCCGGTATTGCGGAGGCCGCGGCCCGGCACCTCATCCAGCTTGGCCACAGCAAAATTGCCCACATGACCGGCGATGCCGCCTACGAGCAGGATTTCCGCCTTCCCGGCACGCGTCAGGCGGGGTTCAAGAAGGCCATGCGGGACGCCGGACTGGTGGTCCGGCCGGAATGGCAGGTCTCCGCCGACTTCACGATCCGGGGCGCCTACGCCAACGCCCGTGAGCTGCTCGGCGGCTCTCCGGAGCGTCCCACGGCCGTCTTTGCCGCCTCGGACGAGATGGCGATCGGCACGATCCTCGCTGCCCGGGATTTCGGGTTGCGGGTGCCGCAGGATCTCTCCGTCATCGGCATCGACGGCCATGAGCTGGGTGAAGTCTTCGGGCTGACCACGATCGATCAGGACGCGCGGGGCCAGGGTGCGTTGGCCGTGCGGCGTTTGCTGGCCAGGCTCGACGGCGCCGGAGACACGGCGGCCGCGCACACCGAATACCCCACGCGCTTCATCATCCGGTCCAGCACCGCTGTTCCGCCCGTCGACCAGGGACCCTTGCGCGCCTAGGTCCGGGCTAGATCCGGACTGTGCATGCCGGGGGCTGGCCGCCGGGTCTGTCCGCCGGTAGGGACGCCGGCAGGGACGGACGCGCCACTCCCAGGAGCCGCTCAGGCGTCGGGGCTGTCCGCGCCGGCGCCACCCATGAACCGAACGAAGCGGTCCAGGACGGCGGGCCAGCCTGCCGCATATTCCGCCCGGGCGGCCGCGGGGTCCTCGGCGCCCTCCCAGCCGCTGTGAACCAGGCGGAGCTCTGTCCCCTCGCCTACCGCCCTGAACGCCACCCGGAGCTCTGTGGACCACATGGCAGTGGTTCCCGGGTGCCAGCTGGCGTGGAAGGACAGCGGGGGCAGCCAGTCGTCAATCGATCCCCAAACAGCCGTCCGGCCGTCATCCGAGGACTCCATGATCAGGTTCTCCTCGAACTCGACATAGGAGCCGGCGCCATAGACGCTGTGGTCCTCGAGCGGCCACCAGAGGTGCGTGTGTTCCGTGAATCCCATGAAGGCCCGGGCAACTGCGCCCGGCACCACAACGCTGACGACGACGGGATCGAGTTCGTCCGCCGCGGCAGGTTCCGGCGCACCGGACGGAGCATGGCTGAAGAGGTTATCCATGGGCAACAACTCTACCCGTGGGAACGTGTCCCCAGCGGACCTGCAGGACGTGAGGGACCGTCCGGCCAGAACCTGCAGTACCTGAGGGAGCGACGCTCCCTCAGGTACTGCAGGAAAACCGTTGACGCTCCCTCACGTTTGGCGGGGTGTGGCGGGATGCTCCCTCACGTTTGGCGGGTCCCGGGCTGAATGACGGGTTAAATGCGGGAGGACCCCCACCTGGTGGTGGGGGTCCTCGACCGTTAATGGTGTTCCGGCGGTGACCTACTCTCCCACACCCTCCCGGGTGCAGTACCATCGGCGCTGTGGGTCTTAGCTTCCGGGTTCGGGATGGGACCGGGCGTTTCCCCCACGCTATGACCGCCGTAACCCTTGCTCCGCCACCGG
>NZ_KI914962.1:132524-136529 GCF_000520575.1 Arthrobacter sp. I3 | reverse complement strand
GGTACTGGGTCGCGGCCGCGGCACAGGGTCGCGGGGTCACTGTGCGAGGGCGCGGGAGGCCGGGCCCGTAGAATGGTTGGGTGATGCAATCCCCCCTTCCCGTGCGCGACGGCGTTAACGCGACCCGTCTGCGCCTGCCGGACGAGGGTCCTTGGGAGACCGCGATGGACTACATGATGCACCGCTGGGGGCACATCGATCCGCAGGGCATCGAGGACCGGTTCGACGCCGGCGAGATCGTCGGCGAGGCGGGGATCGCCCTGGACCGCAGCACGCCGATGCAGGACCATACGTTCATCTGGTACTACCGGACCCTGCCGCCGGAGAGCCGGATCCCGGTGGAGCTGAACATTCTGCACCAGGACGATCACCTGCTGGTGGTGGACAAGCCGCACTTCCTGCCCACCACCCCCGGCGGGACCTACATCCAGGAATCGGCCCTGGTCCGGCTCCGGAACCAGCTCGGCCTCCCGGACCTGATTCCCATGCACCGTCTGGACCGCATGACCGCCGGCATACTGCTGCTCTCCACGAACCCCGAGACCCGGGGCAAGTACCAGGTGCTCTTCGAAAAGCGCCAGGTCCAGAAGGAGTACGAGTGTGTGTCCGCCGCAGAGCCCGCACCGGGCCATCCCGCGGTGGACTTCCCTGTGGTGGTGCGGAACCGGATGACCAAGTCCCGCAGCTACCTGCTGGCCGAGGTTGTCGACGGCGAACCCAATGCGGAAACCCGGATCGAGCGGCTGCGCACGTTTGACGCTTCCGGCGCACCCAACTCGGGCGCACCCGACGGCGGCGCACCCGACAGCGCACCCGACGTCGACGGCGGCCCGCACCGCCGCGCGCTGTACCGGCTGGAGCCGCACTCCGGGAAGACCCACCAGCTCCGCGTGCACATGGCCTCACTGGGCCTCGGCATCGTCAACGATGCGTTCTACCCGGAACTGCTGGACAAGGCTCCGGACAATTACGCCAAGCCGCTGCAACTCCTGGCCCGCGGGATCCGCTTCGTGGACCCCATCTCCGGGAGCCCGGTGGAATACCGCAGCAGACTGGAACTCAGCGAGGCACGCTAGCGGCTGGAAGTGCGGTACCTTGTGCCCATGGACTTCGGAAATGCGGACAGCTGGGGCGCCGCGATCTATTTCTGGATCTTCCCCTTCGTGATCGGCGATGCGATTTTCCCGCCCGTCCCCTCGGAAATGCTGGTCATCACCGGCGGCGCGCTGTCCGCGGAGGGCCGCATCAACGGCTTCCTCGTGGTGCTCCTCGCCGCGGTGTCCTCATGGCTTGGTGACCTACTCGTCTTCCAGCTGTTCAAACGGCGGCTAAGCCATGTGCTCGACCGCTGGAAATGGGGTCTCCGGTTCCACGCGGCCGTGCATGCGGCGATCGCGAAAGCCGGCCGGTCCTCCACCTACGGCGCGATCATCGGCCTCCGCTTCATCCCCGGCGGGCGGCTGGCCACGACGGCCGCGGCGGGCATCGCCAACGTCTCCACCCGCGGGTTCAGCCTCTGCGCGGCTCTCGGCGGCCTGCTCTGGGCAGCCTGGTCCGTGGCACTGGGCTATTTCATGGGCTCCGCCACCGGGCTGCCCTTCTGGGCGAGCTCCCTGATCGGCGTCGGCGTCGGGCTGCTGGTCGGAGCGGTCGTGGGCGTTATCGTGACGCGGCGCCGGGGTAACCCCTCCCCCGTGGAGTCCGCCGTGGTTGACCCGGACGAGGAACTGGACTTTTAGACGGGCGCCCAGCGGCCGCGGCTGCGGCGCAGCACGGTCAGCGCGCCGGTGAGCGCAACGCGTTCGACGGCGTCGCGCATCATGGCTGCCGACTCCAGCGCCTGGCTGTTTTCGGCGCTGTAGGCGGTGGCATCGACCAGGAAGCGCAGGTTCAGCTGCGGTACGCCGCCAGCGAGCTCAAGCTGGTGCGATTCGACGTGGTGCCGCGTCCCAAGCGCCTCGATGGCCGCGGCCATGACGGCTTCGGGAGCGGTGCCCGGCTTGAGCCCGGTGATCTTCAGTCTGGTCTGGAACGACGGCATGGAACAACCCTAGCCGCGCCGCCACGCTCCCTCACCTTCCGCACCCAAAACCCCAACGCTCCCTCACCGGGAGAGGGAGCGTCCGGGGAAGAACCGCAGGACCTGAGGGAGCGTCCAGGGAATAACCGCAGGACCTGAGGGAGCGTTTGGAAATTCCCCGCAGAAGGTGAGGGAGCATCGTGGGAAAGGCCGCCATACCTGCGGGAGCGTCTGGGCCGGGGTGCGGGCTATCCGGTGTTGCGCAGCCCGGCGGCGACTCCGTTGACCGTGATCAGCATGGCCCGCTGGAGCCGTTCGTCGATCTCGGCCCCGGTCATGCCCTCCGCGGCCTCGGCCCGGACGCGGCGCAGCAGTTCCACCTGCAGGTAGCTGATGGGGTCGAGGTACTGGTCCCGGATCTCGAGGGAGCGCTTCAGGGTGGGCTGGGCATCGAGAATCACGTGCTCGCCGGTAAGGTTCTGGATCTCCTCGACCGTGAGATCATATTCGGCCCGGATGGCACGGAACAGGTGGTGCAGTTCCGCCGGCACCAGGGTGGAGACGTAGTAGCCGGCAATGTCCATGTCCGTCTTCGCCAGGGTCATCTCAACATTGGAGAGCACCGAGCGGAAGAAGTGCCAGCCCTCGATCATCTCCTTGAGCTGGGCCGAGTTACCGGCCTCGCGGGCGGCTTTGAGGCCGGAGCCCACACCGAACCAGCCCGGCACGATCTGCCGCGACTGTGTCCAGCCGAACACCCACGGGATGGCGCGGAGACCCTCCAGCCCGGCGCCGGAGTCGGGGCGCTTGGACGGACGGGATCCGATGTTGAGGGATCCCAGCTGCTCCACCGGGGTGGACGCCATGAAGTAGGCGGGCAGATCGGGGTCATCAATCAGCGTGCGGTAGCGCGCAAACGCGGCGTCGGAGACGGTTTCCATGACGTGGCCGTAACGCACGCGCTGGTCCTCCGAGGTGCGCGGGGTGCGGTGCAGGGCCGAGCCCTGCAGTACCGCGGCCAGGGAGAGCTCGAGGTTTTCCCGGGCCAGCTCCGGCAGGGAGTACTTGTCCGAGATGACCTCGCCCTGCTCGGTGAATTTGATCTCGCCCTCGAGCACGCCGTTGGGCTGGGCCATGATGGCATCGTAGGTCGGCCCGCCGCCGCGGCCCACCGAGCCGCCGCGGCCGTGGAAGAGGCGCACGCGGACGCCGTGCTTGGCCGCCACGTCGCGGAGCTTGCGCTGGGTCTTGTAGATTTCCCACTGGCTTGTCATGACGCCGGATTCCTTGTTGGAGTCCGAGTAGCCGAGCATGATTTCCTGCACGTCGCCGCGGAGCCGGACGAGTTCGCGGTAGGAGGCATCGGAGAGCAGCCGGTCCACGATTTCGGCCGAGGCGCGGAGTTCGTCGACGGTCTCCAGCAGCGGCGCGAAGCCGATCTTGGCGTAGGGCGCCTCGCCGAACAGGCTGACCAGGCCGGCCTCGCGGGCCAGCACGGCGGCCGCCAGGACGTCGTCCGCGCCGCGGGTCATGGAGATGATGTAGGTCTCGATCACGTCGGGGCCGTAGGTGCGCAGGGCGCGGCGGATCTCCCGGAAGACGTCGTAGGTGCCGTCGGCGACGCCGTCGAGCTTAATCGGGTGGCCGGAGAGCGGGCGCCGGGACGCAAGTTCGGAGCCCAGCACCTCGAGCCGCTCGGCGCGGCTGAGTTCCGCGTACCGGACACCGGGCCCGCCAAGGCGGTCCATGAGCTGCCCGACGGCGTCATGGTGGTGGTCGGCGTGCTCGCGGATGTCGAGGGTGGCCAGGTGCAGGCCGAAGGAGGCGATGGCGCGGCGGACCCGGGACAGGGCGCCGTCGGCGGCGAGGGCCGCGTGGTGGTTCCGCAGCGACCGTTCGAGCAGGCCGAGCTCGGCGAGGAGCTCCGCGGTGGCGGTGTAGTCGCGGCCGGGCTCGTGCGCGGATCCGGCCGCGACCCGGCGGCC
>NZ_KI914962.1:128155-132424 GCF_000520575.1 Arthrobacter sp. I3 | reverse complement strand
GCCGCGACCCGGCGGCCGGTGTTGATCAGCTTGGCCTTGATGCAGGTGAGTTTGAGCCGGTAGGGCTCCTGAGCGTTCAGCTCGAGGACGCGGCGGTCCAGGCCAGGCAGGTTCCCCAGGTCGACGTCGATCGAGTCCAGGAGCTCCTGGTCCGCCCCGGCCAGCGCGGTCGAGTTGGACAGGATGGAGATGAGCCCGTCGATCAGGCCGATGCTGATCCGCACGGCGTGCTGGTTCTGGATCTGGAGGATTTCGCGGGTGACGGCGGCCGTGACGTTGGGATTGCCGTCGCGGTCCCCGCCGATCCAGGAGCCGAAGCGGATTGGGGCCTTCTGCGGCGGCAGCGTGACGCCGTGCTCGGCAAGCAGCTCGGAGAGGTCCGAGAGCATTTCCGGCATGGCGTCGCTGAGGATGCCGGTGAGGTAATAGATGGCGTTCCGGGCCTCGTCCACGGGGGTGGGCCGGACCTGGCGGAGCTCGTCCGTCTGCCACATCTGGTCGATCACTTCGGACAGGTGGCGGTCCTGGCGGCGGCGCGCGGAGGTGCCCTCCGCCGTGGATTCGGACAGGATGTCCGAGAGCCGGCGGATTTTGTCCAGCACGGAGCGGCGGGAGGCCTCGGTGGGGTGTGCGGTGAAGATGGGGCGGACGTCGAGTTCGTTGACGACTTCCTGCAGCACGGAGTTGCCCGCCTGGTCCGCGATCTCCTCCACGGCTTTGGCGAGCCAGCCGTCCTTCTCCTGCCGGGTGCGCAGCCCGCGGACCCGGTGGACCTGCTCGGCGGCGTTCGCCAGGTGGAAGTAGAACGCGAAGGCGCGGACCAGGTCGGTGGCCTGCTCCAGCGGCAGGGAACCGAGCAGTTCGCGGACCTGGGCGACGACGTCGTACGAGCTCCACGGCCCGGTAGCGTCAGCGCCGCCGCGGGCGGCTTCCTTGGATTCCTTGGTCAGCAGGCGCACCTGCTCCACCAGGTCCAGCAGTTCGGGGCCGTGCTGGCGGACCAGGGATTCGCCGAGGAGGGTGGAGACCCGGCGGACATCAGCCCGGAGTTCGGCGGCAAGATCGGTGTCGGAATGCATTGCAGTGTCAGCCATGGAAACTATCTTTCGAGGGTTCGACTTGGCTCGTACACTGCGCTGGATACTGTGAGCCCGATTACTTCTTCCCATGGGATGTTACCCGCAGGCACTCCCTGCTGGAATTCCGTCTCAGATAGTGTCAGGCCCCGCCGCGCCGGCCCGACGCCCCTCCCCCACGGACCCCCCGGGACCCCAACCAGTTCGCAGCAGAGGCCGTTCCGAGCTCCCGGAACGGCCCCTGCTGCGGGCTTGGCGGGTGAAGGGGTTAGCGCGCGATCTTGAAGTTGAACTCGCCGGTGCCCAGCGCGCCCCAGATCCGCAGCCAGATCGGCAGGATCATTTCCGCACCGCGGGCACTCGTGATGTCGCCGAGATCGATCACGTCGCGGTGGCCGAAGCCCTTGAGGAGTTCCGTCACGGCCGCCTTGGCGCCGGCGTCGTCCCCGGAGACGAACACCGTGTGGTCACCGCCGGCCACCCGGGCCGGATCGACCATCACGGACGCGGTCATGGTGTTCAGCGTCTTCACCACCTTGGCCTCCGGGAAGGACCGCTGGATCTCTTCGCCGAGGCTGTCCGTGTTCACCGGGTTCAGCGACGGCGGCATGCCCTGCGAGAAGTCCAGCGGGTTGGCGATGTCCATGATGATCTTGCCGGCCAGGTTCGGGGTCCCGGCGGCGGCCAGCGCGGCCAGCGAGCCGGCGCCGTTGGTGGCATTGACGATCAGCTCGGCGCCGGATGCCGCGTCAGCAAACGCGGCGACGTCGACTCCGGCGTTTGCGGCGTGCCACTCGGCGAACGGCGCGGTGCCCATCATGTCCGGTTCGGTCCGGGCGAGCGTCGCCTGCGGGTCGCGGGTGCCGATCACGACGTCGTGCCCCAGCCCCGCCAGTGCGCCGGCAATCGTGCGCCCCACCATGCCGGTTCCCAGTACTGCAATCTTCATGGCGTCCTCATTCTGAAGTCGTGGAGTAGACAGGTTCGTCTACGTGTGGGCATGACGCTATCAGACAGACCTGTCTACGGCAATAAGCGCATGCCGACGCCTCGCCCGCCTTTTCTCAGCTGACAAAGTTTGAAATCTGTCAGCTGATTGTTGTATGGTCATGGCATGACAACTTCCACTCTCGGCACCCCCCGCACCCTGGGCTCCACCGGCCCCAGCACCGCCGCCATCGGCCTCGGCCTGATGGGCATGTCCGATCTTTACGGCCCCGCCGACGACGCCGAGAGCGTCGCCACGATCCAGGCCGCCCTCGACGCCGGCGTGACCCTGTTGGACACCGGCGACTTCTACGGCATGGGCCACAACGAAATGCTGCTGCGCGACGCGATCCGCGGCCGCCGGCGCGAGAGCGCCCAGATCAGCGTGAAGTTCGGCGTCCTGCGCGATGCCCGGGGCGGATGGAACGGCGTGGACACCCGTCCGGTGGCCATCAAGAACTTCCTGGCCTACACCCTCCGGCGCCTCGGCACCGACTACGTGGACATCTACCGGCCGGCCCGCCTGGATCCGTCCGTTCCGGTGGAAGAAACCGTGGGAGCACTGGCCGAGCTCGTGCAGCAGGGCCTGATCCGCCACATCGGCCTCTCAGAGGTCGGCGCCGACACCCTGCGCCGCGCCAACGCCGTCCACCCGGTCTCGGACCTCCAGATCGAGTACTCCCTCCTCTCCCGTGGCATCGAGCAGGACATCCTGCCGGTGGCCCGCGAGCTGGGCATCGGCATCACGGCATACGGCGTGCTGTCCCGCGGCCTGGTTTCCGGCCACTGGCCGGCCGCCGGAACTGGGAACCGGCGCGACTTCCGGGCCCACCTGCCCCGGTTCTCCGGCGAGAACCTGCAGCGGAACCTCGAGCTCGTCGAACGGCTCCGCGAAATCGCCGACCGCAAGGGCGCGACCGTCGCCCAGCTCGCCATCGCCTGGGTCCTGTCCCGCGGCGAGGACATCGTCCCCCTCGTTGGCGCCCGCCGTCGGGAACGGCTTTCCGAATCGCTGGGCGCGGTCGATCTGCTCCTCTCCGCCGAGGACCTGGCAGCTATCGAGGCCGCCGTCCCCGCCGACGCGGCCGCGGGCACCCGCTACGACGCCGGCCAGATGGCCATGCTCGACAGCGAACGCCGGTGACCCCTGTGGCCGCCGTCCTGACCGAGGAGCGCATCCTCGACGCCGCCGAAGACGTGCTGCGGCGCTTCGGACCGGCCAAGGCCACGGTCGTGGACGTCGCGAAGGCCCTGGGTGTCAGCCACGGCAGCGTCTACCGGCACTTTCCCACAAAGGTGGCGCTGCGGGACGCGGTGGCCCGGCGCTGGCTGGACCGCCTCGCGGAGCCTCTGGATCCTGCCCGCGATACGGAGGGCCCTGCCGCGGAACGCCTGCTCCGCTGGCTCGAACGCCTCGCGGCCATCAAGCAGGGCATGGCGCTGAACGATCCGGAGCTGTTTGCCACGTTCGGCCAGCTGACCGCCGAGGCGCGGGAAGTGGTGGCGGCCCACGTTGACCACCTGGCCGCAGCGCTGACCGAGATCATTGCCGACGGCGTCCGCAGCGGCGAATTCGCCGTCCCGGATCCGGTGCCGGCCGGCCGTGCCGTCCTGCACGCCACGGCGCGGTTCCACCACCCGCTGCACGCTTCGGAATGGTCGGACCCGGCCATCGGGGCCGAGCTGCGCGAGGTCTGGCGGCTGCTCGTGCGGGGTCTGGCCGCCCGCCCGTAGCCGCCGGATCAGGCGGAGGCGGGCCGGCGGTCCGTCGTTGACGAGCCACAGGGCGAATGACACTGCGGCGTAGACAGACTTGTCTGTGTACGATTGAGCCATGACCTCGCCAGCAGCCACCGCCGCCCCGGCTGCCCGCACCCCTGCCGGGCATGCCAGGGAGAAGATCCTGGCCACGGCCTTCCGGCTCTTCTACGCGCAGGGTTTCCGGGCCGCCGGCATCGACACGATCATCGCCGAGTCCGGCGTCGCGAAAGCCACGTTCTATAAGTACTTTCCGGCCAAGGACGACCTCATGCTGGCCTACCTGGAGAAGGTGGACGGCGTCTGGACCGGGCAGCTGCACGCCGCCGCCGAGGCCGCCGGCGAGGACCCGGCCGCGCAGCTCGTGGGCCTGTTCGATGCCCTGACAGCCGCCTGCCGGCGCGACGGCTACCGCGGCTGCGCCTTCATCAACGCGGCCGCCGAGTCG
>NZ_KI914962.1:127229-128055 GCF_000520575.1 Arthrobacter sp. I3 | reverse complement strand
TCATCAACGCGGCCGCCGAGTCGGCCGCCGGCACCCGCATCCACGACCGGACCGTGGCCCACAAGCGCCAGATCCGCGCCTGGATCCGGGACCTCGCCGCACGCGCCGGCGCCGGGGACCCGGACCAGCTCGCCCGCAGCCTGACCCTGGTACTCGACGGCGGCCTGGCAAGCGGGGTGCTCGACGGCGACCCGGCCGCGGCCGCCGCAGCCGGAACCACCGCGGCCCAACTCGTGGCGGCCAGCCTCAAAACCTCACCCGCCACCAGCTGAAACCCCCTTGGAGGTGCCCATGACCACCCCTGACCCTGAAACCGGGACTGGCTCGAAGCCCACGCCTGATGCAGTGCAGAACCCGCAGCTGGCCCGCTGGCAACGCTTCCGGAACAGCCGCAACACGGCCCTCGCCAGCGAGCACGGCTGGCTCACGCTGACCTCCTTCCAGTGGCTGGATCCACGACCGGACCGTGGCCCACAAGCGCCAGATCCGCGCCTGGATCCGGGACCTCGCCGCACGCGCCGGCGCCGGGGACCCGGACCAGCTCGCCCGCAGCCTGACCCTGGTACTCGACGGCGGCCTGGCAAGCGGGGTGCTCGACGGCGACCCGGCCGCGGCCGCCGCAGCCGGAACCACCGCGGCCCAACTCGTGGCGGCCAGCCTCAAAACCTCACCCGCCACCAGCTGAAACCCCCTTGGAGGTGCCCATGACCACCCCTGACCCTGAAACCGGGACTGGCTCGAAGCCCACGCCTGATGCAGTGCAGAACCCGCAGCTGGCCCGCTGGCAACGCTTCCGGAACAGCCGCAACACGGCCCTCGCCAGCGA
>NZ_KI914962.1:118612-127129 GCF_000520575.1 Arthrobacter sp. I3 | reverse complement strand
CCGGCCGCCGTCGAGCTCGCCCCCGGCCTCTGGTCCACAGACGGCACCGCGGCGTTCCTCACCGCCGCCGCGTCCGACGGTCTGACCCTGGTCGAAACCGGCGAACCCGTGGACGGGACCATCAGCGCCGTGCTCGCCGACGAGGAATCACTGATGTGGGTCCAGTACGGCGGCGACGACGGCCGCCAGGTGGTGGTGGAGCTCGCCATGCGGGCGGACAAGTACGCCATCCGCACGCGCGACTCCCAGTCGCCGGCGTTCACGGAGTTCGACGGCGTGCCCACCTTCGACTTCCGCCCGGACCTGGTCATCGACGCCCGGTTCGTGCCCTATCCCGAGCCTGTGGATGTCCCGATCGGCACGGCCAACCCGCTCGTGGACGGGGTCCACCGCTCGGTCGGCGAGCTGGTCTTCCGGCTTCCCGGCGCGGACCACGAGTTCCACCTGCAGGCCGAGGAGGAGAAGCTCGGCGCCCTGACGGTGACGTTCCACGACGAGACCAACGGGGAAAGTACTGACGAGTGGCGGAAGGTCTCCACCGCGAGGCCCCGCGTCGACTCCTTGGGAAATAGGTCGGTGGTCCTGGACTTTAACCGGGCCATCAACTACCCGAGCGCCTTCACCCCGTACGGCACCTGCCCCATGCCGGTGCGGAACAACAGCCTTGATGTGAAGATTGAGGCCGGCGAGAAGGAACCCGGCCTCTTCTAAACGGGTCTAAACGGGTCTAAACGGTCAAAGCCGTCTTCTAGACGATCGCGGACACCCCGGTGATGGCGCGTCCCGTGATCAGGGTGTTGATCTCGAACGAGCCCTCGTAGGTGTAGATCGCCTCGGCGTCGGAGAAGATCTTGGCCATCCGGTAGTCGGTGACGATCCCGTTGCCGCCCAGCAGGGACCGGCCCATCGCGACGGTTTCGCGCATCCGGGCGCTGACATAGGACTTGGCGAGGGCCACCTGCGGCATGTCCGCCGCGTCGGCGTCCTGCAGCTGGGCGATCCGGACCATCATGCCCATGCTGGCCACGGCGTTGCCGAGCATGGTGACCAGCTGCTGCTGGACCAGCTGGAACTTTGCCAGCGGGCGGCCGAACTGCTGGCGTTCGACGGCGTACTGCCGGGCGACGTCGAACGCCGCGAGCTGCTGCCCCACCCCCTGCCAGGCCACCATGATCCGGGAACCGCGCAGGAGCTCATTGGTGTCCTCGAAGCTGCTGATCCCGGCGAAGCGGTCCGTTTCGGCCACCCGGACGTCGCTGAAGACGATGTCCGCGTTCTGCACCGTGCGCAGGGCAATCTTGTTCTCGATCCGGCTCCGGCTCACGCCCGGCAAGGTGGCGTCGACGATGAAGCCGCGGATGCCGCCGTCGGCCTCGTCCCGGGCCCAGACCAGCATGTAGTCGCAAAACGTCCCGTTGCCGATCCAGCGCTTGGCGCCGTTGAGCACCCAGGCGTCGCCGCCGCCGGCCGCGCCGCCGGGGACCCGGCGGGCCCGGGTTTCCATGCCGCCGGCAACGTCCGAGCCGTGGTCCGGTTCGGTGAGGGCAAAGGCACCGGTGGTGCGCAGGCTTGCCGCGTCCTCGAGCAGGCGCGCCTTCTGCTCCTCGGAGCCGAAGCCGTAGAGCGACTCCACGAAGAGGTCGTGGTGGACCAGGAAGAAGGTGGCGAGCGAGGTGTCCACCCGGGTCATCTCGGCGATGACGATCCCGGCGAACAGGTTGCTGTAGCCGCGCTGGGCCGGGGCGCTGAGCTCCAGGGCGGCCAGCTTGGGCAGGATGTGGGCCGGGAATTCGGCCTTGTTCCACCAGTCCGTGGCAAACGGGGCAACCTCGGCGGCCAGGAACTCGCGCAGCTGCGCCAGCTTGGCCCGCTCCGCCGTGCTGAGCAGGCCTTCGTAGTCGAAGAAGTCCGCCGTGGGCAGCACAGTCCCGACCATCTCAGACCCGGTCATTTCGGGCCCATGCGGATGGCACCGTCGAGGCGGATTGTCTCGCCGTTGAGCATGGCGTTCTCCACAATGTGCGCGGCGAGGTTCGCGTATTCGGCCGGCCGGCCCAGCCGCGAGGGGTGCGGCACCTGCTGGCCCAGGGAGTCCTGCGCCTCCTGGGGCAGGCCGGCCATCATGGGAGTCTCGAAGATGCCCGGCGCGATGGTGACCACCCGGATCAGCGAGCGCGCGAGTTCGCGGGCAATCGGCAGCGTCATGGCGGCGACGGCACCCTTGGAGGCGGCGTAGGCGGGCTGGCCGATCTGCCCGTCGAACGCGGCAACGGAGGCGGTGTTGATGATGACGCCACGTTCGGGGCCGCCGAGTTCCGTGGCGGCGGGCTCGGTGGCTGCCATGGCGGCCGCGGCGAGGCGGATCACGTTGAAGGTGCCCACGAGGTTGATTTGGATGACGCGGTTGAAGGCCTCTAGCGGGAGGACGCCGTCGCGGCCCAGGACCTTGCCGGGGGTGGCGATCCCCGCGCAGTTGACCACGATGCGCAGCGGGCCCAGTGCTGAGGCGGCGTCGACGGCGGCCTGCACCTGCGCCTCGTCCGTGACGTCGGCCGGGACAAAGACGGCCCTGCGGCCGCCTCCGGCAGCAGCTTCTCCGGCGCCGGCAGCGGCGGATGCGGTCAGTTCGGCGGCAAAGGCGTCCCCGGCGGAACCCGGCAGGTCCACGAGGACCACCGAGGCGCCGGCGTCGAACAGGCGCCTGGCCGTGGCCGCTCCGAGACCGGAGGCCCCGCCCGTGATCAGCGCGACAGTACCCTTGATGTCCATCCATCCTCCTTGATGTGGAACCGAACCCCGGCGGCGAAGCCTCGACGCGGGCGGCGCCTGCAGAGGCGGCCCGCGGGGAACATTAGTTAGTGAATGTTAACTGGAATGCGGCCAATGCGCACCTTTGTGCCGCACACGCCGAGGGCGCGGTCACGGTCGCGGTCCGGACGGGCTCCCGCGATTACGCTTGAGCCATGACCCGAGCCGACGCCTCCGCCCCCAACTGGTCCTTCCGCGCGGACGAGGCCGCCCGCTCAGTGACCAGGCTCTTCGGGCAGCGGCTCTTCTTCCTCCCCGGGACCCACATCGCCGCGATCCTCCGACCCTCGGGCCGGCTGAAGAACCTGTCCCGGCCCTGGCACTACTGGTGGCAGGCACACTACCTGGACTGCCTCGTGGACGCCGGCCGCCGGGAACTGGGGTCCCCCCGGAATCCGGGAGCCAAGTTCGACGGCGAGAACCGGCCCAGCGCCGGCCGGCTCGCCTCCCGGCTTGTCACGGGCATCCGGCTGCGCAATTTCCTCACGGTGGTCAACAACTACTACGACGACATGGCCTGGCTGGCCCTTGCCACGCTCCGGCTGGACAAGCTCGCCGAGGACACCCGCAAACACACCGGCCGGGAGCGCAACGCCAAGGTCCTGCAAAGCCTGACCCTGCAGTTCGACTCCGCTTCCACGGACGACCTGGGCGGCGGCACATTCTGGAGCACGAAGCGCGACTTCAAGAACACCCCCGCCACCGCCCCCGTGGCCCTCTATTACGCGCGGACCGGCAACCGGACCAAGGCGCAGTCCCTGCTGGACTGGCTGGATGCCAGGCTGTACGAGCCCGGCCAGGGCCTGTACCGTGACGGCCTCCGGATTTCCGGGACAGGCGAGGCGGTGCTGGAAGAGACCATCTACACCTACAACCAGGGGCCCGTCCTCGGCGCCCTGCTGGAACTCGGGGGCGAGCCCAACCTCGGGCGAGCGGCCGCATTGGTGGACGCCGTGGCGGGCAACCTCACGCAGCCGGCCCCGCTGCTGGGCCGCACCGCCGCGGTGCTGCGCTGCGAGGGGACGGGCGACGGCGGGCTCTTCACGGGGATCCTCGTCCGCTACCTGGCCCTCGCCGCCGTCGACGAACGCCTCCCAGCCGAAACCCGGGCCACGGCGGCGGCGCTTGTGAACGATACCGCCGAGGCCCTCTGGGAGGGCCGCCGGATCCTCCCTCCGCACGACCGCCTCGCGCGCCGCGGCAGCCATCTGGTGTTCTCCGACCGCACCGACGCGCCGGCACGCCGCAGCTACCCGGAAGGGGCCGCCGTCGAGCTCTCCACGCAGCTGCAGGCCTGGATGGTGCTCGAGGCGGCCGCCTCGATCGCGCAGGCGCCCGCCCCACAACCCGGCGACAATTACGTCACGCAATAGTATCGTAATTGATGTGATCCTCATCACTTAAACCAGCCTCAGGTTGGTCGCTTAGGTTTGGCTAACCTACAGTCTTTCTTAGTGAGCATGCCCTAACTTCCCCGCTCACGGGGGGCAGGGCACTACGACGACTTCCTTGTAGAAAGTAGCCCCATGAAGATCCGCATCAACGCGCTGGCGGGCATCGCCCTGGCCGCCACTGCCGCCCTGGGCCTGGCCGCCTGCGGCTCCGGTTCCTCCGCCACGGCCGGCAGCAGCACCGCCGCCAACGGCTCCTCCGCCGGTGAGATCACGGTCTATAACGCCCAGCACGAATCCCTGACAAAAGAGTGGATCGACGCCTTCACCGCCGAGACCGGCATCAAGGTGACCGTGCGCCAGGGTGACGACACCGAGATGTCCAACCAGATCGTGCAGGAAGGCCAGGCCTCACCGGCGGACGTCTTCCTCACCGAGAACTCCCCCGCCATGGCCCAGGTGGAAAACGCCGGCCTCTTCGCGGATGTGGACAAGGCCACCGTGGACCAGGTCCCCGCCGAATTCCGCCCCTCCACCAACAAGTGGACCGGCATCGCGGCCCGCTCCACCGTCCTGGTCTACGACAAGAACAAGATCAGCGCCGACAAGCTGCCCAAGTCCATGCTGGACCTGGCCAACCCCGAGTGGAAGGGCAAGTGGGCAGCCTCGCCGTCGGGCGCCGACTTCCAGGCGATCGTCTCGGCCCTGCTGGAACTCAAGGGCGAAGCCGCCACTGAGGCCTGGCTCAAGGGCATGAAGGAAAACTCCAAGCCGTACAAGGGCAACAGCACGGCCATGAAGGCCGTCAACGCCGGCGAAGTCGACTCCGCCCTCATCTACCACTACTACTACTACGGCGATCAGGCCAAGACCGGCGAGAACTCCAACAACGTCACGCCGTTCTACTTCAAGAACCAGGACCCTGGCGCCTTCGTCTCCATCTCCGGCGGGGGCGTGCTGAAGTCTTCCAAGAACGCCGCAGCGGCCCAGTCCTTCCTGAAGTTCATCACGGGCAAGAAGGGCCAGGAAGTGCTCCAGAAGGGCACCTCCTTCGAATACGCTGTCGGCTCGGACGTCCCGTCCAACGACAAGCTGGTTCCGCTCAAGGAGTTGCAGGCCCCCACCGTGGATCCCGCCAAACTCAATTCCGCCAAGGTCACCGAGCTGATGACCCAGGCAGGACTGCTGTAGCCGCAGTGACAAACAAGCTGGCGGTCCCCGGTCCCTCTGGGGATTTGACGACCGACACGACGACGGCGGGCAGGGGTAAACGCCCCCGCCCGCCTTTCGGCGTCTCTGTCGTGTCCATCATCGCGGTCCTCATCGCCCTGTTTTCCCTGGTGCCCCTGGCCTACGTGGTCTTCATGACAGCCTCCACCGGCTGGGACACCGCAATGGCCCTGATCTTCCGCCCGCGCGTGGGCGAACTCCTGCTGAACACGGTGCTGCTGACCGTGGTGACGGTGCCGCTGTGCCTCGTCCTGGGCGTCGGCGGCGCCTGGCTCGTCGAACGCACGTCCCTTGTGGGCCGCAAGTGGTGGGCCGTGCTGCTCGCCGCCCCGCTGGCCATCCCCGCCTTCGTCAACAGCTACGCGTGGGTTTCCGCGGTGCCGTCCCTTGGCGGGCTGTGGTCCGGGGTCCTGATCGCCACCCTGTCCTATTTCCCGCTCGTGTACATCCCGGCCGCCGCGACGCTCAGCCGCCTGGACCCGGCGATCGAACAGTCCGCCGCCTCCCTCGGCCTCGGCGCCTGGCGCGCGTTCTTCCGCGTGGTGCTCCCGCAGCTGCGCATCGCCATGACCGGCGGCGGGCTGCTGGTCGCGCTGCACCTGCTGGCCGAATACGGGGCCTTCGCGATGATCCGCTTCGACACCTTCACCACCGCGATCATGGTCCAGTACCAGTCCACGTTCAATGGCACCGCCGGGAACATGCTGGCCAGCGTCCTGGTGTTCCTCTGCCTGATCCTGCTGCTCGTGGAGGTCCGCAGCCGCGGCAGCGCCCGGTACGCCAGGATCGGCTCCGGGGCCCAGGCGCGCGCCTTGCGGCTGCCCCTGCACGCCTACCAGCTCCCCGCCCAGCTGTCCCTGATCGCTCTCACCGGGCTGGCGTTCGGGCTGCCGCTGACGTTTGTGCTGCGCTGGATCGTCGCCGGCGGCCCGGAAATCTGGGCCGCCGAGGAATTCATGCCGGCCCTCCTGCAGACCTTGGCCTACGGCCTCGCGGCGGCCGTCGCCACCACCGTGGTCGCGTTCCCCATGGCTTACCTGGCCGTGCGGCGTCCCGGCTGGTTCAGCAAGTCCCTGGAGCTGTCCAACTACATCACCAGCTCCATGCCCGGGATCGTGGTGGGCCTGGCCTTCGTGACCGTGAGCATCCGGATGGTTCCCAGCATGTACCAGACCTCAGCGCTGCTCATCGCGGCCTACGTGCTGCTGTTCCTCCCCCGGGCCCTCGTGAACATCCGCTCGGGGCTGTCCCAGGCACCGAAGGAACTCGACGAGGCCGCCCAGGTGCTCGGCAAGCCGCCGCTGCTGGCCTTCCTGCGCGTGACGCTGCGGCTCACGGCCCCCGCCGCGGCTGGCGGCGCCGCCCTGGTGTTCCTGGGGATTGTCAACGAGCTCACCGCCACCCTCCTGCTCTCGCCCAACGGGACCCGCACCCTCGCCACCGAGTTCTGGAGCAAGAGCAGCGAGATCGACTACGCTGGCGCCGCCCCCTATGCGCTGCTGATGATCCTGATCTCGGCGCCCATGACCTATCTCCTCTTCCAGCAGTCCAAGAAAGTAGCCGGACAGTGACCGATGTTTACCCGTCGCGTGAGGCCCCCTCGCGCCTCCCCGAGCCGCGGGTCGCGGCGTCCGTGGCCACCAGCACCAACAGCCACCTGGAAATCGACGCGGTCACCAAGAACTTTGGGCCCCAGGCCGTCCTCAAGGGCGTCAACCTCTCCGTCGCCAAGGGCGGAACGACGGCGATCGTGGGACCCTCCGGCTCCGGCAAGACCACGCTCCTTCGCCTGATCGCCGGCTTCGAGCACCCGGACACCGGCAGCATCTCGCTCAACGGGAGCAAGGTGGCCGGGGAGAACGCCTGGGTCCCCGCGCACAAGCGGCACGTCGGCTACGTCGCCCAGGACGGCGCCCTGTTCCCGCACCTGACGGTCGGGCAGAACATCTCCTTCGGCCTGGACGCCACCCAGCTGCCCGGCGGGCGCCGCGGCGTCAAGGCGCGGGTGGGCGAGCTGCTGGAAATGGTCTCACTGGACCCGGCCATGGCCAAGCGCCGCCCGCACCAGCTCTCCGGCGGCCAGCAGCAGCGGGTTGCCCTCGCCCGGGCGCTGGCCCGCAAGCCCGCGCTCATGCTGCTGGACGAGCCGTTCTCCGCCCTGGACGCCGGCCTGCGGGTGGCCACCCGCCGCGCCGTGGCCCAGGTCCTGAAGGACGCCGGCGTCACCACGATCCTCGTCACGCATGACCAGGCCGAGGCGCTGTCCTTCGCCGACCAGGTGGCCGTGATGCGCGGCGGCAAGCTGGCCCAGATCGGCAACCCGTTCGTCGTCTACACGCGCCCGGCTGACCGCGCCACCGCCGAGTTCCTGGGCGACGCCGTGATCCTGGATGCCTGGATGGAAGGCTCCCTGGCCACGTGTTCGCTCGGCGGGATCCCCGTGCGCCGCCCGCCGGCCCAGGGCCGGGTCCAGCTGATGCTGCGGCCCGAGCAGATCCGCATTTCCGAGGACGGCCCCATCCGCGGCACGGTGGTGGACACGGACTACTTCGGCCCCGAAACCACGGTGCGGCTCCAACTCCCCGTCCCGCCGGTCCTTGCCGCCGGCGCCATCCCGGACCACCGCTACCCCGGCGGCGGGGAAATCATCACGATCCGGCACTGGAACGCCTCGATCGCCCGCCCCGGCACGGAGCTGCGGCTTCGCGTGGTGGGCGAAGCTGTCGCCTTTCCGATGGATGAGCAGCCGTAACGTCGGGATTCGGCGTCCTGAAGCCACTGAGCCCCGAAGGCTCACCCGCGACGGGTGATTCCAGAGTGACTGCAGCGGCTGTCCGGGCGATGGGTTGACCAGGGATGCCCCGCGCACGAGAATGCGAACCATGAGTGATCATCGCGGCCTTTCCGAGCCGGCTCCGTTCACCGCCGGTGACTTCGCCGAGCGGTTGCGGCGAGCAGCCCACGCCGCCCAGGATGCCGGGCTCGACGGCATCCTGGTCACTCCCGGACCGGACCTGCTGTACCTCACCGGGTATGCACCCGTGGCCATCACTGAACGCATCACCATGCTCGTGATCCCCGTCGACGC
>NZ_KI914962.1:114567-118512 GCF_000520575.1 Arthrobacter sp. I3 | reverse complement strand
ACGCGGAAGCGGCCGCCGGCGCCTCGAATCTGCGGATCACCGACTGGACCGACGGGAGCGACCCGTACACGGCATCTGCGACGCTGATGGCCGGCACGGGACGTTATGCCGTCTCTGACTCGGCCTGGGCCATGCACCTCCTCGGTCTGCAGGATCGACTGCCCAAGTCGTCCTATGTCTCGATGACGACCGCCCTGCCGATGCTTCGGGCGATCAAGGATGTCGACGAGATCGAGCGGCTGGCGGCGGCCGGCGCGGCTGCAGACCAGGCGTACGAGGAGATCGTCACCGTGCGGTTCGCTGGGCGCAGCGAGACCGACGTCGGTTCTGATCTCGCCGACCTGCTTCGGCAGTTCGGTCATTCGCAGGTGGACTTCACCGTCGTCGGTTCGGGTCCGAATGGAGCCAACCCTCACCACGAGATCGGCCCGCGGATCATCGAGGACGGAGACATGGTGGTGCTCGACTTCGGCGGCCTCAAACACGGCTACGGATCAGACACGACGCGGACCGTGCACGTCGGCGAGCCCACCGCCGAGGAGCGCGAGGTTCACGACGTCGTCAGACTCGCGCAGCAGGCCGGGTTCGAGGTGGAGCCAACCCTCACCACGAGATCGGCCCGCGGATCATCGAGGACGGAGACATGGTGGTGCTCGACTTCGGCGGCCTCAAACACGGCTACGGATCAGACACGACGCGGACCGTGCACGTCGGCGAGCCCACCGCCGAGGAGCGCGAGGTTCACGACGTCGTCAGACTCGCGCAGCAGGCCGGGTTCGAGGCCGTGCGTCCAGGCGTCGAGTGCCAGGAAATTGATCGCGTGGCCCGGGCGGTGATCACTGAAGCCGGCTACGGCGAGTATTTCATTCACCGCGTCGGGCACGGAATCGGGCTGACGACGCACGAGCCGCCGTACATGGTGGAGGGCGAAACCCAGATCCTCCAGCCCGGCATGTGCTTCTCGATCGAACCCGGAATCTACCTGCCGGGCAGGTTCGGCGTACGGATCGAGGACATTGTGACGGTCGTTCCCGACGGCGGACGGCGACTCAATCAGACCTCGCACGAGATGAGAATCGTCCACTAGTTGGCCGACCTGGTCCACGATCTGACGTGGCCTCGGAACGAGATCGCTTCACCTGCGGTGATTGCGAAGTAGATGACGGCGTTTCCCATGCACATCATGTGCCCGGCGCCGCCCTCGGCGGTCCCCTCCTCCGGCAATAGTCGTGCATGGAAGAATCGCACCATGAATGCGGAGCAGCGGAGGCGTGCTGAGGACACCCTGAGAGTCGTGGACGCCCTCGTGACGGCGATGGGTCGGCGGAAGGATGTCTTCCACGTGGTCGAGGATTCAGAGGGCCTAGACGAAGCGATCCGTCGTCTGATGGAACTGTTGGAGCTGGATGAATTGTCCTGCCGGGTAATCCTGGACATGCAAGTCAAAGGGTTCACTCGCGAACGGCGCCGGATTATTGCTGCTCACGCGGAAGAAATCAGATCGAGCCTGTCGTCTGGCGGGGAACCATAGAAAGCCGTTATGCAGGGGCTCTCTGATTCCATATGACCCGCCCGCGCTTTTCGACGCGGCAGCGGGCTGTGGCGCATTGAGACCGCCCAGTGCCCGGCATAGGGTAGGCGGATGACTGTTCAGCCAGGCCTGCACCGCCAACACTGCTCCGTTGCCGCCCCCACCCAGCTGTGGCTCGACCCTGACGGCCGCCTGGCCGGTGAGGTCAAAGCGCCCGGAGCCGGTGACTCCGCTGATCCGGCCGGGTTCACCGGGCTGCTCCACGGCGATACCCGGATGCTCTGCCGGGCGCTGGTGCGCGTCAACGGCCTGGAACCCGAACCGGCCACCGTCGAGACGGAGCCCGGCGGCGTCCTGCGCGTCCGGGGCCTGGTCCGGGGCATCCCTGGACCCACGGAGGATCCCGCCGTCGAGCTCCTCCAGACTTGGACGGTGACGCCGGGCGTGGTGCGGCACACCCTGCAGCTGCGCACCTCGCTGGATTCCCTCGACGTCGAAATCGACGTAGCCCTCGCGGCCGACTTCACCGACATGGCCCAGATCCGCCTCAGCCGCTTCCGTGACCCGTCCGCGCCGGTCTCTGCCGATGAGTCCACGCTGCGCTGGCAGGAGGGTGGCAAGACCCTGGCGGTCGCGGCCCCCGGCGCCGTCACCCCGGAAGGCCACCTCGCCTGGCGCGGAACCCTGGGCCGGGGCCGGCCGTTCGAGGCCGAATGGCAGGCCGTCCTCACCGACCATGATGACGCCGTGGTGGCTGCCCGCCCGCCCGCGGCCCGGCCGCCGCGGACCGGTCCGGCCGGGGCCCTGGGCCTGCTCCTGGATAACTCACTCGATGACGTGGCCGGGCTCCGCCTGGCCACCCGCCAGCTGCCGGACGCCCCGTTCATCGCCGCCGGGGCGCCCTGGTACTTCACGCTGTTCGGACGGGATTCGCTGTGGGCTGCGCGGCTGCTGCTGCCTCTGGACACCGGCACGGACAACGGGCTGGCGGCGGGCACTCTGCGCGCGCTGGCCGCTTTCCAGGGCACCCGGACGGACGCGGCGGCCGCCGAGGAACCCGGCAAGATCCTGCACGAACTGCGGTCCAAGGAACTGGTGCTGGAGAGCCAGAACCTGCGCCTGCCGCCGGTGTACTTCGGGGCGGTGGATTCCACCCCGCTGTGGCTTTGCCTGCTCGGTGAACTCTGGCGCACCGGCCGGGACGAGGACGCCGTGCGGTCGCTGCTGCCGAACGCGGCACGCGCCGCGGAGTGGCTGCTCGCCGCCGGCGCCACCGGAACGGACGGCGCAGCGGACGGCGCAGCGGACGATTCAACGGACGGCGCAGCCGGCAACGGCGGGTTCCTCAGCTACCGTGACTCCACGGGCCACGGCCTGAGCAACCAGGGCTGGAAGGATTCCCGGGACGCCATGCAGTTCCGCAACGGCCGGCAGGCCGAGGGGCCCATCGCCCTGTCAGAGGTGCAGGGCTACGCGTACCAGGCAGCCATGGAGACGGCGGAACTGTTCGACGCGTTCGGGGAACCGGGCGCTCAGGCGCTGCGCGACTTCGCCGCGGCCCTCCGGCTCAGGTTCCGGGAGCGCTTCTGGGTTGAGGACGACGGCGGGCCGTTCCCGGCCATGGCCCTGGACGGGCACGGGGTCCCCCTGGACATCCCGGGCTCAAACATGGGACATCTGCTGGGCACGGGCATCCTGGACGCGGCCGAAGCCCGGATCGTCGCGGACCGGCTGGTGAGCCCCGAGCTGTTCTCCGGCTACGGCGTGCACACGATTTCGCGGCGGGCCGCAGGGTTTTGGCCCTTCAGCTACCACTGCGGCTCGGTCTGGAGCCACGACACCGCCATCGCGATCCGCGGCCTCCTGGCCGACGGTTTCGTCGCAGAGGCACGCACCCTCGCCGACGGCCTGATCGCGGCGGCGGCCTCCTTCGGGCACCGGTTGCCGGAGGTGTTCGCCGGGGTGCGGGCCGAGGACTCAAGCGTCGCGGTACCGTATCCGGCGTCGTGCCACCCGCAGGCGTGGTCCTCAGCCTCGGCGGTGGTGATCGCCCAGGCGATGGGCGTCGGACTCTGACGGTCCCGCGTCCACTGGGTGTTGCCCGGAAGGGGCCGCGGCGGCGCGCAGCCCGTCGGCCAGGATAACGATCCCGGTAACGGCGAGCGCCAGGCCCATGGAGGCGAGCACGTCCGTCAGCCAGTGATACCCCAGGTACAGGCGGCTGAAGGCAACCACCAGTGTCCCGGCAGCCGCTGCCGCGAAGCCGAGCACCGACGTCGTCCGTTTGCCCGTCCGCGTGCCGCGGGCCGCCAGCAGCAGGTAACTGAGGACGCACAGGAAGACGCCGGCCCCGAAGGTATGGCCGGAGGGAAAGGACAGGGCGTCGTCCGGTCCCAGCATGAAGCCGCTGGCGG
>NZ_KI914962.1:112950-114467 GCF_000520575.1 Arthrobacter sp. I3 | reverse complement strand
CCGACGTCGTGCTTCACCAGCGTGGACACCGCGAAGGTGGCCGCCATAGCGCCGACCAGCAGGGCTGGACGCCAGACTTCACGCTTGAAGACCGCCCAGGCCAGTGCCACGGCGCAGCCGATCACCGTCATCCACAGCGGCGACGTCACCGTGGTCACGGCCGCCAGGATGGCGGTGGCCAAGGGGGTCCGGGACGCCACGATTCCGTCGTGCACGGGCCCGTCCAGGTCAGCCACGCCGCTGTTCGACTGCACGGCGGCGAGCACGGTCCAGAAGATCGTCTCACCCGCAATTAACAGGCCCGCTGCCACGAAGAAGAGCCGTTGTTGGGACGGCAGCGGCAGGCGGGCAGGGGGTCGCGGGGCACGCTGGGCAAGGAGCATTCGCCCAATCCTGCCAGAGGCAACTCCCTGCAGCCAGCAAGGCCGCTGGGAATTCTCTGGGATGCGCGGCGGGGGCGGGCGCTACGGTTCCGGGGGCCGCCTGGTCTGCGGGTACGGCGTGTCGAACCTGGCCAGCATCTCCACGAACCCGGCGATCTTCCTCTCCCGGGTGGAGGCCTGCTTGACCGAGTTGGTGCGGTAGATCAGCGCATACCGGTTCACGGACGTCAGGACCTCGAACATCGCCTGCGCCCGCGGGTCCGCCGCGATGGCGGCGGCGAGGTCATCCGGGACCTCCGCCGTCGCCGCGCCCGAATAGGCGGCCTCCCAGCGCCCGTCCGCCTTGGCGGCGGCGACGGCCGCCTGCCCGGCGGGGGCCATCCGCCCCGCCGCCTCCGTGGACACCGCGAAGGTGGCCGCCATAGCGCCGACCAGCAGGGCTGGACGCCAGACTTCACGCTTGAAGACCGCCCAGGCCAGTGCCACGGCGCAGCCGATCACCGTCATCCACAGCGGCGACGTCACCGTGGTCACGGCCGCCAGGATGGCGGTGGCCAAGGGGGTCCGGGACGCCACGATTCCGTCGTGCACGGGCCCGTCCAGGTCAGCCACGCCGCTGTTCGACTGCACGGCGGCGAGCACGGTCCAGAAGATCGTCTCACCCGCAATTAACAGGCCCGCTGCCACGAAGAAGAGCCGTTGTTGGGACGGCAGCGGCAGGCGGGCAGGGGGTCGCGGGGCACGCTGGGCAAGGAGCATTCGCCCAATCCTGCCAGAGGCAACTCCCTGCAGCCAGCAAGGCCGCTGGGAATTCTCTGGGATGCGCGGCGGGGGCGGGCGCTACGGTTCCGGGGGCCGCCTGGTCTGCGGGTACGGCGTGTCGAACCTGGCCAGCATCTCCACGAACCCGGCGATCTTCCTCTCCCGGGTGGAGGCCTGCTTGACCGAGTTGGTGCGGTAGATCAGCGCATACCGGTTCACGGACGTCAGGACCTCGAACATCGCCTGCGCCCGCGGGTCCGCCGCGATGGCGGCGGCGAGGTCATCCGGGACCTCCGCCGTCGCCGCGCCCGAATAGGCGGCCTCCCAGCGCCCGTCCGCCTTGGCGGCGGCGACGGCCGCCTGCCCGGCGGG
>NZ_KI914962.1:111137-112850 GCF_000520575.1 Arthrobacter sp. I3 | reverse complement strand
AGACTTCACGCTTGAAGACCGCCCAGGCCAGTGCCACGGCGCAGCCGATCACCGTCATCCACAGCGGCGACGTCACCGTGGTCACGGCCGCCAGGATGGCGGTGGCCAAGGGGGTCCGGGACGCCACGATTCCGTCGTGCACGGGCCCGTCCAGGTCAGCCACGCCGCTGTTCGACTGCACGGCGGCGAGCACGGTCCAGAAGATCGTCTCACCCGCAATTAACAGGCCCGCTGCCACGAAGAAGAGCCGTTGTTGGGACGGCAGCGGCAGGCGGGCAGGGGGTCGCGGGGCACGCTGGGCAAGGAGCATTCGCCCAATCCTGCCAGAGGCAACTCCCTGCAGCCAGCAAGGCCGCTGGGAATTCTCTGGGATGCGCGGCGGGGGCGGGCGCTACGGTTCCGGGGGCCGCCTGGTCTGCGGGTACGGCGTGTCGAACCTGGCCAGCATCTCCACGAACCCGGCGATCTTCCTCTCCCGGGTGGAGGCCTGCTTGACCGAGTTGGTGCGGTAGATCAGCGCATACCGGTTCACGGACGTCAGGACCTCGAACATCGCCTGCGCCCGCGGGTCCGCCGCGATGGCGGCGGCGAGGTCATCCGGGACCTCCGCCGTCGCCGCGCCCGAATAGGCGGCCTCCCAGCGCCCGTCCGCCTTGGCGGCGGCGACGGCCGCCTGCCCGGCGGGGGCCATCCGCCCCGCCGCCTCCAGGCGGTCAATCCGCTCCACGTTCCGGGCCGACCACACGCTCTTGGGTCCCCGCCGGGTCATCCGCTGGAATGAGCTTTCCTCGTCCCGGCGCCGCCCCTGCCCGTCGATCCAGCCGAAACACAGCGCCTCCTGCAGCGCGGCCTCGTAGTCCAGCTCCGTCACCGATCCGCCCTTTTTGTGCAGCACGAGCCACACGCCGGGACTCTGCGCGTGGTGCTGCTCCAGCCAGGCGCGCCACTCGGCGGCGTCCTTCACCAGCAATTCCTCAAGTTCAGCAGCCATGGCCCCATTGTGCCCTGCTGTGCTGACCGGAGGGGTGCTTTGGTGGCACCATGTCAGGAGGAGCCAAAAACCGTCCCTCGCAAGGAGATCCCATGCTGCGCGTCCGCCCGATCCACTACACCTCCCGCATGGACCAGTGGGAGGGCCTGCTGTCCGCCCTCGGCATGGTGCGCACAGTCGACGACGGCGACTGGCAGGAGTTCGACGCCGGCTCGGGCCGCCTCGCGCTGCACCGGGTAGCGGCGGGTGCCGCCGGGGCTGATGCCGGTGCCGGTGCCGGAATCGTGCTGGATGGAAAGACTGACTTCGGCGTCGAGGTCGGGGATCTGGCGGAGTTCGCGCGCCGCACCAATCTGGCCGGCGCGGAGGACGGGACCACCCCGGCCGAGCTGGTCAGCGCCCGCCACGGCGATACCTGCCGCATCACGGGCGAGGACGGGTTCGGCTTCTTCGCGGACAAGGCCGCCCACGGCGCGCAGTGCGCGGACGCCGATCCGGCGCTCGCCGTCGTCGAAGTCTGGTTCACGCCGGACGCGGCCGCCGCCGCGCAAACCCTGCGGAACATGGGCGCCCGGCTGCGGCCGGCCCCGGACGACGACGAAACCGCGGATTTCACGGCGAAGAACGGCGGTGTGCTGATGGTCCGGCCCGCCAGCGGCGCCGCCCGGACCGGCCTGGGGTTTGAATACACCGGCGACCTCGCCGGCCTGCGGGACCGACTC